>JANQOS010000090.1 GCA_028285705.1 Altibacter sp. | reverse complement strand
AGTAGTGGGAGGTACCAAGCAGGTGCATTTTGACAAGATTGAAACCCTTTCTCCGGATATAATCATTTGCAACAAAGAAGAGAACACCAGGGAAATGGTCGAGCAGTTGGATAAGATCGCTCCGGTTTGGGTGAGTGATATTCAAAATGTGGAAGACAGCCTTGAAATGATAAGAGCATTCGGAACAATTTTCAATGTTTCTGAAAAAGCTTCGGAAATAGTAGCAAGGATCATTTCTGAAAAAAAGAATTTTTCAGAATTTATAAAAAACAAACCCGCTAAGAAAGTAGCTTATCTCATCTGGAAGAATCCCTATATGGCCGCTGCAACCCATACATTTATCAATACCTTACTTGAGTTGAATCATTTTGAAAATGTGATCGAGAATGGAAACGGGAGGTATCCCGAAGTTGACTTAAATGCTTTAAAGGAAGCAGAAACAGTGTTGTTATCCTCAGAGCCCTATCCTTTTAAAAAGACAGATGCTACAGAACTAGAGAATAGATTACAAAAAGAAGTGCGCCTGGTCGATGGGGAATATTTTAGCTGGTATGGATCCCGATTGCTATATGCATTCGATTATTTTAAAAGTTTGCATTAAGTAGCTCATCGGCTATTTCGCCGAAAGATGTTTTATTTCTTTAAATACCTTGTGGGCCTGCTCATGAATTTCCTCGCTTTTCTTTTTATCTTTTAAAGCAACATCAAAAGACTTTTTCATAAGCTCAGCATAGCGATCCTGCAACTTTTCCAACCTGGACCTTTTTCTGAACCAACGTAACATATACTTCCCTTTCATTTATCAATACAAAGGTAAAACCCAAAGAAAAAAAATAGTATTAACGCCTGGTTAATACTATCTTAATTTATGTTGTTGAAAGATAAGTTTAGTTAAAAACTTAACTATTACTCTAATCCTGAAGTGCGAATACCTGTTGCAAAAGCGAGGTTGTCCTTGAAGAGATTTTAGTCCGGATGTTCTTTTCTTCAATACTTATCATCTTGTAAACCCCTTTTAGGGCTTCATTTGTAACATAATCTGTAAGATCCGGGTTTACCTTATTTACAAACGGAATAGAATTGTATTTGGTAATAATGTTGGTCCAGATCTCGTCAGCGCCTACTTTTGAAAAGGAGTTTTTTATAACTGGATTGAACTTTGCATACAACGCCTGGTTGGTCTTTGCCTGAAGGTAGGAGGTCGCGGCACTATCATTTCCTAAAAGAATATTCTTAGCATCTGTAAAAGTGATCTCTTTAACAGCATTCACAAAGATAGGAGTAGCCCCTTTTACGGCATCCTCAGCAGCACGATTTAAAACCTTTAATCCTTCGTCTGCCAAACTGCTTAACCCAATATCCCGTAAGGTCTTGTCAACTTTCTGTAGTTCCTGGGGCAGTAGGATCTTTACCAATTCATTTTTATAAAACCCGTCTTGTTTTGTTAGTTTGGAGACCTGTTTGTCAATACCAAAATCCAGAGCCTGGCGCAAGCCGCCGGCAATGTCTATAGCACCTGTACCCTGTCCATTGGGTAAAGTATTTACAACCTGTTGTAATTCGGCGCAGGAAACACCTGCAAAACATAAAAAGATAAGAGCTAATTTTTTAGGAAACATAGTAACGTATTAATTAATAGAGGACAAAGATATAAAAAAGCAGTCTATAAGATTAAAGCAGCTTTTTGATGTCGCATTTTAATTTCCGGTTTATTTTTAGTGAAGTATAAATTCTAACAAAGCACTCGCATTGCTTCGAATTTCGTAAATTTGCAGCTCCAAAAGTTTTAGATTGTATCAATGCAGCAAAAAGCACCATATCAGCCCAAAAATAAAGTCCGTATAGTAACCGCAGCCTCACTATTTGACGGCCACGACGCAGCTATTAATATTATGCGTCGTATTATTCAATCTACCGGGGTAGAAGTGATCCATCTGGGCCACGACCGTAGTGTTGAAGAAGTTGTGAATACGGCAATTCAGGAAGATGCCAATGCTATTGCAATGACTTCCTATCAGGGAGGGCACAATGAGTACTTTAAGTATATGTATGACCTGCTCAAAGAAAAGGGTGCTGAACATATTAAGATCTTTGGAGGCGGAGGTGGAGTTATTCTGCCTACTGAAATAAAAGAATTGATGGATTATGGGATCACCCGTATCTACTCCCCCGATGATGGGCGTGAGATGGGCTTACAGGGAATGATCAATGATCTGGTGCAAACTGCAGATTTTCCTATCGGTGACCAATTGAACGGTGAAATTGACAGGCTTTCTGAGAAAGAACCCGGCGCTATAGCCCGCGTTATTTCTTCTGCCGAGAATTTCCCGGAAGTTGTAAAGGATACACTTCAGCAAATTCATAAGAAGAACGAAAAAATTACAACTCCGGTTCTGGGAATTACAGGAACGGGAGGTTCGGGAAAATCATCTTTGGTAGATGAGCTTGTACGAAGGTTTTTAATTGATTTTCCTGAAAAAACAATAGGGCTTATTTCTGTGGACCCTTCTAAAAGGAAAACGGGAGGAGCTTTGTTGGGTGACCGAATTCGTATGAATGCCATTAATTCACCACGGGTCTATATGCGTAGCTTAGCGACTCGTCAAAGTAATTTGGCATTGTCCAAATATGTTTCGGAAGCTATAGAAGTGCTTAAGGCAGCAGAATATGACCTGATCGTTTTGGAAACTTCAGGAATAGGACAAAGTGATACCGAAATTCTGGACCACAGCGATGTTTCTTTATACGTTATGACCCCCGAATTTGGTGCTGCTACCCAATTGGAAAAGATCGATATGCTGGATTTTGCAGACCTGGTTGCGATCAATAAATTTGATAAACGTGGTTCCCTGGATGCTTTACGAGATGTTAAAAAACAATACATGCGTAACCATCAGCTGTGGGATACGCCACAAGATGATCTGCCTGTTTATGGCACGATCGCTTCACAGTTTAACGATCCCGGCATGAATAAGCTCTACAAAGCGATCATGGACAAGATCGTCGAGAAGACAGATTCAGATTTAAAGAGTGCTTACGAAATTAGCGATGAAATGTCTGAAAAGGTCTTTGTCATCCCTCCGGCACGAACACGTTATCTTTCCGAGATCAGTGAAGTCAACAGGGCATATGATAAAAAAGTACAGGCACAGGCTGAAGTGGCTCAAAAACTTTATGGTATTTTTAAAACGATCTGCTCTGTTTCAAATATTGCTTCCAACGAAGGCGAGAGATCTTTATTTACTAAAAGCGGGCTAAATGAAGAAGAGATTTTTCAGTATTCTCAGAATGACAATGACAAAGAGTTCCTGAAATTACTTATTAAAGAGTTCGATCGCGTAAAGATGGATCTGGACCCCTACAACTGGGAAGTAATTACCGAATGGGATGCAAAAGTGGACCGATACCGGTCTCCTGTCTATACATTCAAAGTACGAGACAAGGAAATAAATATTGATACACATACAGAGTCCCTGTCACATTCACAGATTCCAAAAGTAGCATTGCCAAAATATAAGGCCTGGGGTGATATTTTACGATGGACACTCCAGGAGAATGTCCCGGGAGAATTTCCTTATGCAGCAGGATTGTATCCGTTTAAGCGTACAGGTGAAGACCCCACACGTATGTTTGCAGGAGAAGGTGGCCCTGAACGTACCAATCGCCGTTTTCACTATGTGAGTATGGGACTGCCGGCAAAACGATTGTCAACAGCTTTTGATAGTGTAACGCTCTACGGAAACGATCCGGATTATCGTCCGGATATCTATGGAAAAATTGGTAATGCCGGTGTTTCCATTTGCTGCCTGGACGATGCCAAGAAGTTATATTCGGGTTTCGACCTAAGCCACCCCATGACTTCGGTAAGTATGACCATTAACGGACCGGCACCTATGTTGCTTGGATTTTTTATGAATGCTGCAATCGACCAGAATTGCGAAAAATACATTAAGGAGAACGGGCTGGAAAAAGAAGTAGAAGCAAAGATCGCAAAGATCTATAAAGATAAAAGTATAGAACGCCCAAGGTATTACGGAGAACTACCTGAAGGAAATGACGGCCTCGGACTTATGCTCTTGGGTGTAACAGGTGATCAGGTATTGCCTTCAGATGTATACCAGAAAATAAAAACCGAAACCTTGCAGCAGGTTCGAGGAACGGTCCAGGCAGATATTTTAAAGGAAGACCAGGCGCAGAATACCTGTATCTTCTCAACAGAATTCGCTTTGCGGCTCATGGGTGATGTGCAGGAGTACTTTATTGAAAAGAAAGTGCGCAACTTCTATTCGGTTTCCATTAGCGGGTATCATATTGCCGAAGCAGGAGCAAACCCGATAACACAGCTGGCATTTACACTTTCCAATGGGTTTACCTATGTTGAATACTACCTTTCCCGTGGAATGGATATCAACAAATTCGGTCCTAATCTATCGTTCTTTTTTAGCAATGGGATCGACCCGGAATATTCTGTGATCGGTCGTGTGGCGCGTAAGATATGGGCAAAGGCCATGAAAGAAAAATACGGCGCTAACCCGCGTGCACAAATGCTGAAGTACCACATTCAGACTTCGGGGCGTTCGTTACATGCACAGGAAATAGACTTTAATGACATTCGTACCACATTACAGGCGTTATATGCTATTTATGATAATTGCAACTCTTTACATACCAATGCCTACGATGAAGCCATTACAACACCAACTGAAGAGAGTGTACGCCGTGCCATGGCGATACAATTGATCATTAATAAAGAACTGGGACTGGCCAAAAATGAAAATCCTATTCAGGGTTCTTTCATTATAGAAGAACTAACAGACCTTGTGGAAGCTGCTGTTCTTGAAGAATTTGATCGTATTACTGAACGGGGCGGGGTATTGGGAGCTATGGAAACCATGTACCAGCGTAGTAAGATCCAGGAGGAGAGCTTGTATTACGAAACCTTGAAACATACCGGAGAATTCCCTATTATCGGCGTGAATACTTTTTTAAGCAGCAAAGGTTCCCCAACGGTACTACCGGCGGAAGTGATCCGTGCTACCGAAGAAGAGAAGCAAGCACAGATAGATACTTTAAAGAACCTTCATGAAGCTAAAAAGGATACAGCTAAAACCTCTATCGGGAAAATACAACATGCGGCCATTCATAATGAAAACATATTTGAGCAATTAATGGAAGCTACAAAAGTATGTTCCTTGGGACAGATCACTTCTGCATTATTTGAAGTGGGAGGACAGTACAGAAGAAATATGTAGTGTCTACTTTTTGATAAATCATCTCTTCGGAATTTTTTTCAATATCTTTATCACATGTTATCTGTAATAGAATATACGGTCACAGCTATTGTTTGCTTGATTTCTGCAATTATAATTCAACGTATTTTTATTAAAGAAGCGTTAAGTGGTACCGGGAAAAAAACAATACAGGGTATTAAATGGTTTGGCCTTGCTATTTTTGTTTGGGGAATTGGAGCGTTGGCAAATATTATTTTGGTTACTGTACTTCAATGGGAACCGGTAAACAGGGTGGTTATCTACTTAGGGGTTTTTATTTCTTTAGCAAATTCATTGTTTATTTTGCTTTCCCTGCCTTCTATAGAACACCAGCAGAATAGAAGTATTATCGTAAGATTGGTAGAGCGTTTTACAACCAAAGAGTTCATTTTGCTTTATTCAGGCGTGTTGGGAATGGTGGTATTTGTATTTATAGCAACTTCCTATAATAATACCGAAATAAGTAATAACTTCATTTGGCTCATTGATATTCCAATCTCTGTTTTAGTAGCTATTTCATTACTATACGAATTGAATAAAGCTTTTACTGCCCGCCATATGCGATTTATGTATCTGCCTACATTTGCTTTGTTCATCTTGATCCTTATTGCGGTGAGTCATCGGATTATCCCTCAGGATAGGGCAGTACAAATAATAGATCAGGAGTTTTGGGCGTTGATGGGAAGTATTACTGCAATTTCATTTAAATTTTTATTCATACTGTTGTTCTCCATTTTGTTGTATAGCTGGAAATTTCTTTCTGAAAAAGAACAACAGCAAACACTTGCACAGCAGTTAAGAACCAAAAATAATGAATTAAAGAAACGCCTTGAACATTTCGAGTTGGCAAATGAAAGTCATTTGGAAACGATCAAAGGAATGAAAATAGAATTAAAAGAACTACAAGAGGCTAACAAAATAGAACTTTCTGACAGGCAAAAAGAAGTTTTAGGTAATCTGTTATATTTTGGAAATTCAAAATCGTATCAGGAAATTGCCGAGGCAATGCATATTAGCTTGGATGGATTCCAAACACATATACATCAAATAAAAAAGATACTTAACGTAAGCGGGGCAGGAGGTAAAGAGCAATTGATTGAATTTGCCAGAAGTAATGACTTTCTTAAATACGCTACGGTTAAGGACAATGCTTAACCATATAGGTAACCATTTCGGTTAAAAATTTCATCAGTGATTAACCACACATTTTTTTTGATTTAGAGGCAAATTGCTTCACAAATCAAATGAATATGTTTCTTTTTCTACAAACAATCAATCAATCACTGGACGAACGTATAAATGAACAATTCAGTAAAGCTACAAGTTGGTTTACGGATGGGATCTTTGCAGAAATTCCAATTTCTGAAACAAGTAGTATCCCATGGGTGCTTATAGTACTTATTCTGGGAGCAGGGTATTTTACCATCTACTTTAAATTTATCAACATTAAAGAGTTTTTTACGGCATTAAAAGTAGTAAGAGGCAGATATGATTCTTTGGAAGATGAGGGTCATGTCTCCGTATCAGATTCTGTTTTGAGTGTAGATGGAGATAATCCGGATACGATACGAGTAGAGGGAGAGGGAGAAGTGAGTCATTTTCAAGCTTTGACCACTGCAATATCAGCTACAGTTGGATTGGGAAATATAGCAGGAGTCGCCATAGCATTAGCTCTGGGGGGGGCTGGAGCTACATTTTGGATGGTATTGGTAGGGTTATTGGGAATGTCATCAAAATTTGTTGAATGCACTTTAGGAGTTAAGTACCGTGAAGTTAACGCCGAGGGAACCATTTTTGGAGGGCCTATGTATTATCTGAAGAAAGGATTACGTGAACTGGGACTTCCAAGATTAGGCAAATTTTTAGCGATACTTTTTGCTATAATGTGTGTAGGAGGCTCTTTTGGAGGAGGCAATATGTTTCAGGTCAATCAGGCATTTCAGTTATTTGAACATGTTACAGGGGCAGAAGCGAGCTTCATTTACGGCAAGGGGTGGATGTTTGGATTAATAATGGCGGTCCTGGTGGGTATTGTTATTATTGGAGGTATCAAGAAGATAGCGAAAGTAACCGATAAAATAGTGCCCATAATGGTAGCCATATATATACTTGCCGTATTAACGATCTTGGGTATAAACTATAGTAATATTCCGGCTGCATTCCAGTCTATTTGGGATGGAGCTTTTAGCCCTCAAGGGATTGCAGGGGGTTTTGTTGGAGTATTAATTCAAGGGTTTAAAAGAGCAGCCTTTAGCAATGAGGCCGGTATTGGAAGCGCGTCGATAGCACATAGTGCTGTGAAGACCAAATATCCTGCAAGTGAGGGGCTTGTTGCTTTGTTAGAACCGTTTATTGATACTGTTGTGGTATGCACGATGACCGCTTTGGTTCTTATTATAACCGGTCAGGTGGCAACAGGTGTTGAAATTAGCTATGAAGAAGGGGTGTTATTAACCGCTTCAGCTTTAGAAAGCGGTATTTCCTGGTTTCCATACGTTTTGAGTTTTGCAGTAATTTTGTTTGCTTTTTCATCAATGATATCATGGTCCTACTATGGATACCAGGCCTGGAGCTTTCTTTTTGGGAGAGGGAAAAAAACCGAATATACATACAAACTGCTATTTTGTATTTTTACTGTTATAGGTGCTGCAGCTACATTAGGTGCCGTAACCGATTTTAGTGATGCCATGATTTTTGCAATGCTGGTGCCTAATATGATTGGAATTGTCCTGTTGGTATCTAAAGTTAAAGAAGAACTTAAAAGGTATCAAAAGATAATTAAAGGGTGAAACATTATTAAAAAGCCTGGAAAATTAAGTAACTAATCTATAAGGTCAGCATCCAGGAGCGTTGCAACTTTCTAAATTTTTTCAATTCGGTTCTAAGAATGGGAAGAAATTCTTTTCCGTTGCTATTAACATGCTCCAAACGTTCACAATTTTTATACAGGGAATTGACAAGTCTGTTCACCGAAGCCGCATACTTGTGTTTTTCTTCTGAAAAAGTCTGGCTTTCTGCTTTTAGTATTTCAGGTGCTAAAGAAACAGATTGTTGTACTATGTCCCCTGTAAAATAAATAGTATCATCTTCCCTTCCGTTTTGACGTAACGGAGCCAGGTCATGTGCAATGTAACTTGAAATATGACGGGAAAGTGTAAAAATTTCCATAGCCTTCTTATAGATAGGTGATTGTGGCAGGCCATGTGGAATATGTGGTATCATTTTACTAGTAGGTGTGGGGGTTTACAAATCACTCAAATTTAAGGACATCGCTTCATTTTTTACTTTCGATTTTAAAGTAAATACGTATATTAGCTTTAGTTTTTAATTTTTTTAGTTAAAATATCATTAAAATGAGCATTGATTCGTTAAATTGGAAAATATTGAAATGCCTTCAGAAAAACGCCCGGCAGTCTAATGCGGAAATAGGCAGGCAGGTGGGAATAAGTTCACCTGCAGTAAGTGAACGTATTAAAAAGATGGAAGACTCAGGCATTATTAATAGTTATAAGACAGTGGTATCCCCTTTTGAAACAGGATATCAGTTAAAAGCTATCATTACATTACGTGCTTTTATGGGAAAGCTGAAGCCTTTTTTGGTGAAAGTGAAAACATATGATGAGGTACTTAATTGTTATCGCATTACAGGTAACGAGAATATTGTCATGGAAGTGGTCTTAAAGAATCAAAATCATCTGGAAGCCTTTATTGATCAATTAATTAGTTATGGAGAAACCAAAACCCAAATTGTGCTATCACATGTGGTAAGCCATAATGAGATCAAAGAAGTTAGGTAAATTAATTTTCAATGACCAGATGTGGGACCTCTTCAAGTTTCCAGTCTATTACTAAACCATCTGCAAGAGATTCTGCAACTTTTTTACCATATAAATATTCGCATAAGTATAAAGCAGCCTCAAAACTTTTAGCGCCTCCGGCCGAGGTGATATATTTCCCGTCGTGAACAAAAAGTACATCTTTACGAATATCCAGTTTTGGGAACATTTCGCGCATGGTATCAATATCACTTGGAAAAGTGGTGGAGACAGCATTTTCCAATATGCCAGCTTTTGCCAATACGAAAGCACCATCGCAATGCGAAGTGATGAACATAGCTTCTTCATTGGCCTTACGGACAAATTCCAACATAACTTCATCTTCCAGGTCGGTATCCAGATGATGCTCTGCACTGGGTACTACCAAAATATCGATCTTTGGTAAGCTGTCCTTTGTATAATTGAAATCCGGGAGCATTCGCAATCCTTCAAAAGAAGTAACAGGCTCATCGGTATTTGCAACGGTGAATACATTCATCGCTTTAATATTTTCTCTGAACACGGTATGCTGAAAAATATCATAAGGCGCTGTTAACTCTGTGTTATATACTCCGTCCATAATTAAAAAAGCGACATTGTACCTGGAGGGGTCCAACTTCGGAAATGATTTCGAAATTGCTTCAGCTTCGGTAGTATGAATAACCTCGTTTTCAACCGAAGGATTTCCACAGGAGATCATTCCGAAGCAGACCAGAACAGCGATACAGTATTTCATCTATTTAGTTTTTGTATTAGTATGTGGTAAATTTAAGCGATTTTTTTAGCAATCGATATAGCCATAATGTAAGTATTGCTATTACTACTAAGAGTGTAAACATATAATACCATGTTGCATCAAAACCAAAATTATCTACTAAGTTCATACCACCGTTATGCCCTATAATGTGAGAGAATGAGAAGCTCATGCTATACAATCCCATATAACTGCCTTTTCTGCCTTTGGGAGCCATTTCCAGAGCCAATGCATTTGAAAACGGAGAACCGATCATTTCCCCTAATGTCATTAACAACATTCCAATAACAAGAACGCCACTCCACGAGGTAAGGTTAAGCACAATAAAGCTTAACGCGGTAAATACGATTCCCCAGAAGGTAGCCATGGTCTTTGATAAACTTCTGCGTTCCAACCAGGCAATTAAAGGCATTTCGAATACAACAATTACTGCTCCATTTAGGAACATAAGCCATCCTATAAGGTCTTCCGTAAGGAAATGGGCCTTCTCATAGTATAAAGGCATTACAGAAAAGTATTGAACGAATGTGGTCCCGTTAGCGATCATAATAATAATAAAGAGTACAAACAACCCATTTAAGTAGGGAGGAACACCTTCTTTTTTATCGTTTGCGACCGAGGGCTCCGAAGTCCTTGATTTTTTCGGCTTTAGCCAGATAAATAATCCTATGGCTGCAATCACACAAGATACTCCATCGATCCAGAATAAGGAGGTATAACTAATAGTAGCAATAATGATTCCCCCTATAAGCGGGCCAATGGAAAAACCCAAATTAATTGCCAGCCGGATCAATGTAATACTTCGGGTAACATTCCCTGGTTTGCTGTAAGTATCTGCCGCTACAAAGATAGCCGGGCGATAAGCATCCGCTACCAGGATCAGCAAAAAGATCCCAATACAAAACCCGTAAAAAGAATCAATGAACTGAAGAAGTATAAATCCAATTCCTCCCAGAAACAGGCTTAGTACAATTACTTTATAAAAACCAATACTGTCGGTTAACTTACCGCCAATCCATGTCCCTGCCAGTGACCCTATCCCAAAACTGGTCATGATCCATCCTACCTGCGGAAGTGTAAAACCTTTTGCATTGACCAGATAGAGGGATAAAAATGGAATAACCATAGCACCTGCACGGTTGATAAATGTTACCAGGGAGAGCAACCATATCTCACGTGAAAGTCCTTTAAAATTGTTTATGTAGTTAGTATATAATTTTTTCATTAGTTGGTATTAGTATAAAAATAAAACGTCCCGCTCAAAGGCGGGACGTTTTTATATTGAATTAATTTATCTCTCTATAAATGGTACATACATCGCCTGTGTTTCGACTGTGAAACGCCACAAGTTTGCTTAATGATATATGTCCTGTTTTTCATTTTTTGTGAATTAAGAAGCAAATGTAGCAATTTTTTTGAATTGACAACTACTCAAGAATTTATGTTTAAAAGTTATATTTACTAAAATTTATAAAAATGAAAAAGCTTATCATTTTACTCATAGTGATCACAAGTAGTTTTTCCAATGCCCAAAGCGACCGAAAGATCATTAGAGAAATTAAGAAGTACCAGGCTTCCGAAAATAAAGAGTTTAGTAATGAAGAGACCACTATTTTGGAGACCAAAGATTTCAAAACATTTTCCGGATTAGAGTTTTATCCTATCGACCTTAAATATAGAGTAGTAGCAAAATTTATTCGTACTCCTGACGAGAAGCCCTTTTTAATGACAACCACCACCGAACGGCTCCCGGAATATGTAAAATATGGAGAGGCACACTTTACGTTGGATGGAAAAAACCTAAAACTGGAACTATATCAAAGCACAACGCCTTCCAAGGACCCGGAGTATATAGACTATCTGTTTTTACCAATTACCGATCTAACAAGTGGAGACGGTTCTTATGGAGGAGGTAGGTTTTTGGATGCTCGAATTCCGGATGGTGATACCATTCTGTTGGACTTCAATAAATTGTACAACCCGTATTGTGCCTATAATAAGAGGTACTCTTGTCCAATCCCGCCAAAAGAAAATGACCTGTTGGTTCGTATTGAAGCCGGGGTAAAAGACTTTGGAGAACATCATTAGAAATACTTGACAAGCCACATTCCAAAAAAGACAGCTGCAAAACCAATTACAAAACTACCTATAGTGTATAAAGCAAATGTCATAAAATCGCCAGATCTCAAAAAGACATGGTTTTCATAGGCGAAGGCGGAAAAAGTAGTAAAACCACCACAAAAACCGGTAGCTAAGAACAGAATTGTGTTTTGAGAAAGTGTGTTATTCTTTAACGCCAGGCCTAAGATGATCCCAATGAATAAACTACCCAAAATATTGGCGAGAAAAGTCCCGTATGGAATTCCGGTTTTGTCACTGTTCAAATAGGTACCAATCCAAAAACGCAATGAACTGCCAAGGCCTCCTCCTAAAAATACCAATAAGAGATGTTTCATCATTGAGGGGTTGGTGGAGCGATAAGGGGAATATATATCTCGGTGACCCAATTGGCCGGATTAGGAACTGCTCCGGGGTCTGTTACATAAACTTCAAACATTTTTGCAGTAGGATGTTCTTGCAAATTATTTTCTGAAATATAGGATTTTGCTTTTTCGTATGCTTTCGAGAGATTCTCATATTTTCCTCTAAGTGTTGTTTTTAAGGTAGTCACAGGTTCCATATATCCGCAAATAACCGGGCTTCCCGAAGGTGTAATAACCCTTTCTTTAACAGGTAATGCAGTCGAAAAGATAACGGTACCGTTCGCTTCATCCAATTCGTTATAGATAGTAAAAGGCATTCCTGCTCTGGTTAAATTGTTTTGTTCCATATAGCCAACCACCTGCCCAAACATTGCACCCATCTTAGCAGCAATATCGCTTAAGTTTGAGGCAGTTGTATTATACATATAATAACCTCCCCCATATTCTGTAATACCATCCACATTTACAGAAAATGTTTCCATCTGTTCTTTTACAACCTCGTCAAGATTTGTTAGGCCCCGCTGAAACATTATACCGATTCCGGTCTCCATATCTTCCTTTTGAAAAGCCATGAACACCTTTTCCATAAAGCTTTGTTCACCTTTCATCCCCCAGGTTACCTTTGTCTGTCCGGGCATTCCGGTTTCTTCTAAGCGCCAGTACACATTGCTCTTACTATCACCCATGGGTGTATTAAAAGTAATTTCCTGGTCCAATTCTTTATTAGGAATCACTTTGACCGTCTTCATTGAACCGTCACCTACCTCCATATGGTCACTGCTCCAGGAATAAGAAGCACCTTCACCTTCGGTCTTTTCAGCATAATTAATTTGAATATTCGGGTCAAGTTCCATCCAGGGCCCCCATTCCTGCCAGGTTTTGTAATCTTTTAGATTGTTATAAATCACTTCGGCAGGAGCCTCTATTATTTTACTTTCAGCAACATCAAATTTTCCATCTTTAGTGCCAAAATAAATGGCTCCACCAATTAGAATAATAAGGATCAGAAACAAAAAATACTTTAATATTTTCATTGAGATAGTGATTATTGGTTATTTGTGCTAAGATAATCAATTTTGACGTTTAATATTTTGCTACATTTGTTGAAAACCAATAAAACTTAAAAATGAAGAACACTTTTTTTATAGCTATGGCTATGAGTGGATTGCTGTTTTTTTCTTGTGCGGATGACAAGAATAAAAAAGAACCACAAGAGATTGCTAAAGTTGAAACGAATGACTTTGATTATAATGTAGATCAATTTGCAGATCTAAGAATACTACGCTATCAAATTCCAAGTTGGGATAATTTGACACTGAAAGAACAAAAACTGGTATACTATCTTACTCAGGCAGGTTTGGCAGGAAGAGATATCATGTGGGACCAAAACTATCGTCACAACCTTGCTATCCGAACAGCTTTGGAAAATGTGTATAGAACTTATACGGGAGATAAGGAATCTGAGGATTGGAAAAACTTTGAAATTTATTTGAAGCGTGTTTGGTTCTCTAACGGAATCCACCACCATTATTCCAATGATAAGATAAAGCCGGACTTTTCTTCAGAATATCTTCAGACACTTTTATCTGAAACAAATACAACACTGGAAGGTGAAGCTTTCGATGTGATCTTTAATGATGTAGATGCAAAAAAAGTGAACCGGGCGAAAGGTGTTGATAACGTAGCGCTTTCTGCCGTGAACTTTTATGGGCCTAATGTAACCAATGCTGATGTAGAATCGTTTTATGCAGCAAAAAAATCTCCGGACCCTGAAAAACCACTGTCATATGGATTGAACTCTAAGTTGGTAAAAGAAGACGGAGTACTTAAAGAACTGGTGTACAAATCCGGCGGATTGTATGGTCCTGCTATCGATAAAATAGTAGAGTGGCTTGAAAAGGCGCAAGGTGTTGCTGAAAATCAGGCACAAGGCGATGCACTTGGATTATTGATCGAATATTATAAAACAGGCGACCTTCAAATATGGGATGACTATAATGTTGCCTGGACAGCTGCAACAGAAGGTAATATTGACTATATCAACAGTTTTATTGAAGTGTATAATGATCCGATGGGATATAGGGGTTCTTTTGAAAATATTGTACAGATCAAGGATTTTGATATGTCCCAAAAAATGGCTGTACTATCTGAAAATGCACAATGGTTTGAAGATAACTCAACTTTAATGGAAGAGCACAAAAAGAAAAATGTTGTAGGTGTGACCTATAAAGTAGTAAATGTTGCCGGTGAAGCCGGAGATGCATCTCCAAGTACACCTATTGGAGTTAATTTACCAAATGCCAACTGGATTCGTGCAGCAGTGGGAAGTAAGTCGGTTTCTCTGGGGAATATTATAAATGCATACAACAATGCAGGGGGCTCGGGACGTTTAAAAGAATTTGTCCATGATGAAGAAGAATATGAACTAGAAGAAAAATACGGACAAGTAGGGGATAAGTTGCACACTGCTTTACACGAAGTAATAGGCCATGCTTCCGGGCAACTAAATCCGGGTGTAGGAGAAACCAAAGAAACGCTAAAGAACTATGCATCTACCCTTGAAGAAGGGCGTGCAGACCTAGTGGGTTTATATTATCTATACAATCCTAAACTACAAGAATTAGGATTGGTGGACGACTGGAAAAAAGTGGGAATGGCTGCATACGATGGTTATATCCGTAATGGATTAATGACGCAATTGATCCGATTGAACCTAGGAGATGATGTGGAACAAACACATATGCGTAACCGCCAGTGGGTAAGTGCCTGGGTTTTTGAAAAAGGAGCAGCAGATAATGTGATCGAGAAAGTAACACGTGATGGAAAGACGTATTATAACATTAATGATTACGATAAATTGCATGACCTTTTCGGGCAATTATTACGTGAAACACAGCGTATCAAGTCTGAAGGAGATTTCGCTGCCGCGGAAGCTTTGGTAGAAGGTTATGGTGTGAAAGTAGATCAAACCTTACACGCTGAGATCTTAGAGCGAAACAAGCAATTCACTACGGCTCCTTATAGCGGATTTGTAAATCCGGAAATTATTCCAAATATGAATGATAATGGAGAAATAGAAAGCTTTACCATTAAACAACCTGCGACCTTTGAAGAGCAGATGCTGAAATACTCTGATAACCATAGTAACTTAACTACCGTTGAGAAGCTAAAGTTATAATGATCTAAGATAGAGATTGGAAAACCTCCTTGTGGCTAACGCAAGGAGGTTTTTATTTTATGAAATTTAATTTTTTTGTAAAACCTATTTGATATATAATCTTTAAGGTTTATAGCTTAAATTTAAATTTTACATTAAATCCTAAATAACTATCATCTGATTCAAATAACTGATAATTAGGTATTGAAGTTGTTCCAATATTAAAATATTGTCTTTTTGGAGCGTTAATGTGTTGGTAGTTTAAAGTTCCCACAATTGCAATTTTATTAGTAACAGCAATACTCAGTGAATTTTCCCATTCTATTCTGAAATCAATTTTTTCATCAATTAAAGGGTTTATAAAACTATCATCTAATATCTGTACCTTATTGTTAAAATCATTTCGAGAAATAGCTACTTTAAAATAGCATCTACTATCAAGTGTAAATTGATTTTTAGAGTACTTCATTATAGGAGCTGTAACGAAACGAACCTTGCTAGTAGGTTCAAAGCGCTCAGTCATAGTTGTATCTAAGTAAGTAAGATTAATGGGGTCCTTAGTACGCTCTACTTCATAGTTGGCACCTAATAATAGTGCTATTCTCCATTTACTCCCATCTTTTTTAAGAGACTTCAATACACGTTTAAGAATCTTTTCAAAATCCTTTTTTTCTTTTTTTATATCAATTGGTTTACAAAGGTCTTCTGTGCAAATAGCTATAAATTCATCTAATAGATTTCGATCTACAGCATTATTTGATAAAAATTTATCGAAACCATATTTTTTGTATAAATCAATCCCTTTTTTATTAAAATATTTTTTAAGTTCTTTTTCTTCAATTTTTTTTTCAACCTGTTTTCCAGAATAAAAATTGTAAACATAACCTGAACCAAATTCGTAGCGTTGCTCTATATTTAAGAAGTTATTGCTACTTCTTTTTACAAATAAATAAGTTTCATGATTCAGACTATTATTTATATGATAATCATATGACATTGATAAATCTGATAAATTTTCAATGAGTTCACCGTTATTAAATTCAATGCTTAGTTTAGATTTAAAATTGAATTTTTCTGGAAAAGAACCACGTTGTACATTAGCTTCTATATTAAATCCAACTTGCTCTTTACTACTGGTGTTGTTGCTACTTAAACCAAATTGAAATTCCCCCAAGAACTTATTTTCTTTTTGATATTCATTTTTGATGTGTTTCATTAACCCAATTATTTTTTTTAAAGGAACTTTATTTTTTGCTGTATTTGGGTTATTTAATTGTACATATGGTTTTTTCAATGCCAGTTTGGTAAGGTCAAATACTTCCTTGCAATTTTCAGGATTTTCCTTACAATTCTTAAGAGCTAATTTGAGAATTGAATCAGCTTTCTTTTTCAATGATGCTTCGCTCTGATGTTGTCCATATTTTTGGAATTTTGAAATTATTGTATCGATAACTGCGAGATTCTCTTGAGAAAATACTTGGTTCCCTACTAATATTAGCAAAAGAATAATTAGTTTTTTCATT
>JANQOS010000087.1 GCA_028285705.1 Altibacter sp. | reverse complement strand
AAAAAAGTTAAAACTAGAGTAGAGTGGCCGGATATGTACTTCAAAAATTGGGCTATGCATTGCTTACTTTATTTGGAGTAGTTACAGTTATTTTTTTGTTGTTTACCATACTTCCCGGCGATCCTGCAAGAATGATGTTGGGGCAAAACGAAAATGCAGAACAGATAGCAGTTGTTAAAAAGAAATATGGATTTGACAAACCTGTAGGGCTTCAATATCTATATTATATAAACGACCTGTCTCCACTTTCTTTCCACAGTACAAATACCGAAGATTACACCTATCTTTCTGAAGGTAAATACCAGGCAGCAAAATTGTTTACCGTTGCAGGAACTACTGTAGTATTAAAAACACCTTATTTACGGGAATCTTTTCAGAAAAATGGAAAGAAGGTAAGCGATGTTATTGCCGAAACATTGCCCAATACTTTTGTGTTGGCGGTTTCTGCAATTGCCATAGCAATGTTGCTAGGTGTTTTTTTAGGAATCGTCTCGGTAGTGTTTAAAGATGGATGGATCGATAAAACAATACAGCTTATAAGTACCTTTGGGATGAGTGTCCCTTCTTTTTTCAGTGCGATCATCTTTGCCTGGATCTTTGGATTTTTATTGCATGAATACACCAATTTGAACATGACAGGCAGTTTATATGCGGTGGATGATTTTGGAGAAGGAACGTATATTCAATGGAAGAATTTAATTCTTCCCGCAATAGTATTAGGGATACGCCCTTTAGCAGTGGTTAGTCAATTAATGAGAAATTCTTTACTCGAGGTTTTAAACCAGGACTACATTCGTACGGCAAAAGCAAAGGGGTTGTCGTTTTACACCATTATAAAAAGACATGCTTTAAAAAACTCATTAAATCCTGTTGTAACTGCCATTTCCGGATGGTTTGCGTCAATGTTGGCAGGCGCTGTGTTTGTGGAATATATTTTTGGATGGAATGGTTTGGGAAAAGAGATTGTAGATGCTTTAAACACTTTGGACCTTCCCGTAATTATGGGAGCTGTAATTGTAATTGCCACGTTATTTATTTTAATCAATATTTTTGTGGATGTTATCTATGGATGGCTGGACCCAAAAATTAGAACTTAAAAACTAGATATGAGAAAGAAGATCGTAGCGGGAAACTGGAAGATGAATAATGACCTTTCGGAAACTGAAATACTGTTAAGAGAATTAAAGAATAAAATTATTCCGGATGCTGTTTCAGTTATGGTGGCCCCCACCTTTGTCAATTTACAGACAGCTGTACAATTACTGGAAGGAACCGAAATAGGAGTTGCCGCACAAAACATGTATTTTGAAGAAAAAGGGGCGTTTACGGGAGAAGTTTCTATGTCTAT
Source organism: Altibacter sp. (assembly GCA_028285705.1). Lineage (GTDB taxonomy): Bacteria > Bacteroidota > Bacteroidia > Flavobacteriales > Flavobacteriaceae > JANQOS01. The sequence continues at coordinate 25,692 of JANQOS010000087.1, read as the reverse complement.
GCTGAAAGGAATTGGTGTTGATACGGTAATTCTGGGGCATAGCGAGAGAAGATCGATATTTGGCGAAACCAATACTATTATAGCTAAAAAAGTACAGGCGGCAGTTAATAATGAAATGACAGTGATATTTTGTTTTGGAGAAGAGCTGAAAGACCGTCAGTCCGGGTCCCATTTCGAAGTGGTGAAAGAACAATTAGATACAGGAGTCTTTACACTTTTTGAACCGGCCTGGAAGAATGTGATACTGGCCTATGAACCGGTTTGGGCCATTGGAACAGGAGTGACTGCATCTCCGGAACAGGCTCAGGAAATGCATGGATTTATTAGAAAAGCAATCGCAGAGAGATATACCAATGAGTTAGCGGAGAATGTTTCCATCCTCTATGGAGGGAGTGTAAAGCCAAATAATGCGAAGGAAATATTCAACCAACCGGATGTGGACGGCGGGCTTATTGGTGGAGCTGCATTGAATGCCGATGATTTCATGGCAATTGTAAATGCTTTTTGATGTCCCAGGCTTATATTGAATACAAATTTAAGGTTCATCCGTTTCAGCCCGGTACCGAGATCCTGATAGCAGAACTAGGCTACGCAGGTTTCGAAAGTTTTGTGGAAACCGGCGAAGGGGTCACTGCTTATATTCAGAAGGGAGATTGGAACGATGCTATCCTGGAAGGGGTTCAGATCTTAAATTCACAGGAATTTTCCATTGTGTATGCATTTTCAGAAATAGGACAGAAGAACTGGAATGCAGAATGGGAAAAGAATTTCGATGCTATAGAAGTAAATGATACATGTGTGGTCCGTGCACCTTTTCATCCGGAAACTACAGTTCCTTATGAGATCATAATAGAGCCCAAAATGTCCTTTGGAACCGGCCATCACGAAACTACTTTTATGATGCTCCAGTATATCCTGGAGAATGACTTTGAAGGAAAAACAGTTTTGGATATGGGTTGTGGAACTGCAGTATTGGCAATTTTGGCTTCTATGCGTGGTGCTTCTACTATTGATGCTATTGATATCGATGAGTGGTGCGTTGAGAATTCTAAGGAGAACATAGCCCGGAATAATTGTAAAACTATTTCTGTGTACTTAGGAGATGCAGCTAGTATTCCTAAAAACAGATACAATGTTGTGATAGCGAATATCAATCGTAATATTTTACTGAAAGATATGGAGGTCTATAAGAACAGCCTGCTTAGCGGGGGTGCGCTCTACCTTAGCGGGTTTTATGAAGAAGACCTGCCGATCATTACCCAATGTTGCAATAAGTTGGGATTTACCTTCGTTGATAACAAAAAGAAAAATAACTGGATTGCAGCAAAATTTGTAATTTAGAGTTAATGTTTTGTTATGAGTACCAAAGAAAAAATACAGGAAGACGTATTATTTGCTGAAAAAGTCAATAAAGAAAACACCATTGTACTTTATAATGACGATGTAAATACATTTGACCATGTAATAAATACGCTGATCTATGCTTGTGACCACACTCCGGAACAAGCCGAACAATGTTCTATCATTGTTCATTATAAAGGAAAATGTGATGTCAAAACAGGCCCCTTTGATGATCTAAAACCCAGATGCACGATGCTATTGGAAGCAGGTTTGAGTGCGGAGATCATTTAGATTATTTTTTTGAAATCCTTTATGGTTAATGCATAATAATATTTTATATTTGCACCCGCCTACGCGGGAATATGTGGTGCCGGTTTTGGTAGATATTCCCAACAGGTTAATAATTAGGCCTCGTGGCGCAACTGAATAGCGCATCTGATTACGGCTCAGAAGGTTGCAGGTTTGAATCCTGCCGAGGTCACGAATAAACCACAAAAGAGTGGAAATACAAGCGAGTTTCAAAAATGAAGCTCGCTTCTTTTTTGGAATAAAGCTAAGTGTTTCCTTTTGTGGTTTTCAAAGCGGAGCTTTGTCTGGATCATGAGTATAGTGAACTAATCCTGCCGAGGTCACGAATAAACCACAAAAACCTTTTTCTTAAACACTATGATGACCATATTATATATAAAGAATTAGAAAATGTTAATAAGGAGGAGTTTAATAAATGGTTTTCAGAAGAACTTTCTTTTAGAAAAACAATTCGTTCTTTTTCAAAAGTAAAACCACCTGAAGCTGATATAGAGAAATTTAAAAATGAATGTTATGATTTTAATGGAGGAGAATGTCATTACGTTGCAAAGCTAATCTCAATAATTGATGAAGAGTATGACTACTACACTGGATATATTGAAAAACTGGGAAATTGCCCTGAAGATGTAAGATTGGTTCCTCACAGTTTTAATGTGAAAAATGGAAAGGTTATTGATTTTGCCAGATTAAAAGAAGATTTCTCTTTATGGGAAGATACTGGAAGCTTGCCACACGCATATTTTGGAATAAAAATTCCTAGAGAGCTTGTTCTAAGATATAAGTCTGAAACTTGTAATTTTGATAGACCAGATTGTTATAAAATTCGTATGAAACCTTTACTCTATGAATTTTACAAGAGGTATACCAATAATTCTTGATGTTTACCTTTTAACAGCAGTTAACAAAATACCCAACAATTAGGATATAATTCTAAAATTGCTTTAATATCAACCTCTGAAATAGTATCTGTTTGACCGTAACAAAATTGTTGAAAATTTATGTAATACCAAAATTCAAAATTGCCATCTTTTCCCTCAAAATGATTTGTTAAAGCTTGTTTGAATTTTTCAATATTAGTATTGTGTATTGAAGTGTCTAAACCTGGGAAGTTGTCAAAGTTGTCGTGATATATTTTAATTGTTTTCATGGTTTTTTATTTATATATGTAAAGATAACTATAAATAGTAATAGTCTTTTTTTAAGGTATTATACAGAATAATCGACCAAAAAAACAATTACTTTTTGTGTCAAGAACGATACATTTTTTATATTATATAACTAATTTTACCCAGCGATATTGAGTTCTTTTTTTAAAATATTTCTAAATCGTGTTGCGCTTATATAATGATCTTCCAGTAACCGGCCATCACGCAAAAGATTAAAAACACCAACACCCGAAGGGGCCATTTTTGCTTCTTTTACTGTATTTATTTTCGATACTTTTAAGTCTATACCGTAATCCATCGCAACATTTAGAAGTGCTGCCACAGATTTTTCGTTCCACGGGCATTGGTCCGCATAGAGTATATGCCAGCCTTTATATTTTTCTTGCTGGCTCGTCCAATTGTGAAATTTAGGATTTTTAGAATTATTGTTCCATGTTTTTGATAGTAATTCAAACCTGTCCTTTACTTCAATTTGTTTGAAACCATTTTTTTTGAAAAGGGTTTTATCGGCCAACCAACCCCCTTTACTTGTCATTACACATAGACCATCCATTCCTTTGGATTTTGCCTCCTTTTCGGCATCTTCAATAAGCATTGAACCATACCCTTTACTTCTGTCTTTTTTAGAGTATATATACGTACAATGAATAAACATGTAATTGTCGGCGTCTATGGGCCGCCATGCTACTTTGGCCGGGACATATTCAATAAACCCAATCATTTTGCCGGTATCATTCTTAAGGATCTTTATTTTTAAGCCTTCTTTGTAGCGCTTTTCAAACCACTTGAGTTTGTCTTTAAACCCTGGGCTCTTTGTGTTTTTGATGCAGAAGAAAGTCTCTTTTATTGCATTTTCAGGTGTTACTTCTATTATTTTCATGGGTCCTGTTTTATCATTCGGGAAACGTTGTAGCATGTGTCACAAGAATATTCGGTCTTCTTTGACTTAAACGCTAAATATACTGGACGTCAATTATTTAAAAAATGACATAAATCATTGTGCTTTCTGCGTTAAGATCGATCTCAGGAATTCAATATCCCTTTTTGAAAACTCAGACTTTATTTTTCTGTTAAGAAACGAACAATAATTTATTGGTTTTCTGTAACATTTAATGCTATTTTAGTGTCTTTACTTCATAAGACAATCTTCAATGCTGGTTAGAGAAAATATTTTTTTGTTGCGGAATGATGTAATGACCGTTTTTCCCGAAAAATTTGAGAATGAGATCTATAAATCATCCGGAAGGACAGATTCGGATCAAGATGTGATCAACTATGTTTCTAATTTTTCAATTAAATATGTTCAAAACGGAGAGGAAAATTATCAGATCAACGGGAAAAACAGAAAGGTTACAAGTGACAAAATGTTGATTGTAAATGACAAAAGTGAATCCTCATTGATCTCTGCCAATGCCAATGCCTTATCCATATTTATTGACCCCCAAATACTCAACGATTGCCTGGATGGTATAAATAACAGCGATAAATTTTTGGAAGAACCATTTAGTAACCCTAAAGAGCCTATTAACTTTTATGAGGAGGTTCAAAATATCGATCATGAATTAAAATATTATTTTGACAGGATTTCAAAAAATGCAGACATGCAATTGTGTGTTGATTTTTTTTATGAACTTTCTGAAAAAATAGTACTGTCTCAAAATAGATTGCAGTACCAAATCAACAAAATCAGTAGTAAAAAAATAGCAACAAGAAGAGAAACATTCAGGCGTTTAGAAAAAGCGAAAGAATATATTGATGCAAACCTTCATATACCTTTCAATCTGGACGAAGTTTCAAAAATATCCTGCCTTTCTAAATATTATTTGATACGGTTATTCAAAGAAGTTTATGGAATTACGCCAAATAGATATTATTTGGACCGAAAATTAAAGAAAGCAGCTTATTGTATAAAAAAAGAAGATAATACGGATAGCTTAAACGAGATCGCGACAGATTTCGGTTTTTCAGATTATACTCTTTTTTACAAGCAGTTTAAAAAGGTTTACGGCTTTGCACCAAGCCAGCTTAAAAAGATCTATTCTTAGTATTTAAGAAAAAAGCAACATTTGCATATTGAATTCATTCTTTTAGTAAGAAATTACATGAATGAACAGATTCATCTCCATCTTTATTTTGTTGGCACTTACTTTTTTAAGTTGTAAAACTGAAAGTCAAGAGCGTTATATTTTAAAAAAAAAGAATGCTATTTCCAAAATACCTATTGAGAATGGAGATACAGTATCTATTCAGGATTTAATGTCAAAAAACGGACTTAAAGGTCTAAGTGTTGCTGTCTTTGAAGACTATAAAATTGTTTGGGCGGATACCTGGGGTGTCAAACACGATTCGGTCCCTTTAGATAAAAATACAGCTTTTTCTACTGCTTCTATCTCTAAAGCTATAACAGCGGTGTTGTTTGTAGTTTTAGAAGAAAAAGGACTGATCGACTTGACTGTTCCTGTTAATACTTATCTTAAAAGGTGGAAGATTCCTCAAAATGAATTCAATAAAGATACGCCTGTTACTTTAGAACATTTGCTGAGCCATACTGCTGGAACTACGCAGCATGGTTTTTCTGATTTTTATGAAGGAGATGAAATACCCACTATTTTAGAGTCCGTTCAAGGTAAGTTGCCAAGGTATGATAAAGAAATTGAAATCACTTTTAAACCCGGAACTAATTGGAATTACAGTGGTGGAGGATATACTATTGCCATGATGGCCATGGAAGACCATCTTGGAAAATCTTTGGCAGATTTGGCACAAGAGTATCTTTTCGATCCACTAAAGTTAAAAGGGACAACCATGAAGCAACCCAATGAGGTTGGATTTTTAACTAATGTAGCGAAAGTGCATAATGCCAGGGGCGAGATCATTAGAACAGGAATCCCCATAACACCACAAGTTTCAGCTTCAGGGCTATGGTCTAACCCTACAGAGATGTCTATCTTGATTATTGAGATCCAAAAAGCTATAAATAAAGATAGTTCAAGTATTTTTTCTGCAAAAACAGCCCAAAGAATTACAGATGTTGTGACCAGGAAAACTATTGGAGGCTGGAGTTTAGGATGGGAAAGAATGTATGGTTTTGGGAATTTGGAATGGTTTTCACATGGTGGTGCCAATACAGGAGTTGGTGGTAATGTATACGCTACTATGGAAGGTGGTAAGGGAATAGTTTTTTTTGGTAATGGCCCTAATGACATAAGAATACCTCTGCTAGATAAATTAAAGGATAACATTATAAAAACTCATGGATGGAAAAAACCACTGGACAAAAGTAATGTGGAAGAAATTCCAGAGTCATTAGTAGCTGAAATTACAGGCAGATATGAAGATCTAATATGGGGTGGTATTGCTAGAGTGGAACAAAAGAATGAGAAAATATTCTTTATTAGAAGTAATGAAGCGGAGCTCTTTTATGTTGGAGACAATACATTCATGAGAGATGAATTTCCAACAATGTTTAAGTTCAGTCCAAATGCAAATGGAAAAACCGAAATATTCAATGTATGGGACAGTTCTGATGAATATGAGCTTGCTTTTCGCAAAATAATTGGAAAATTACCCTTTGAGCTAGCTGAAGAGAACAACTATGCTGAGGCTTTGTTAGCTTACCAAAAGCTAAAAAAAGAGAACCCTTCTCATAATATGGTGCAAGAATCTACCATAAATAGGTTTGGTTACGAAAAATTGGGCGAAAACAATTATGGAGTAGCTATTACAATTTTTAGAATTAATGTGGAGTTGTACTCTAATAGCGCAAATGTATACGATAGTTTGGCCGAAGCATATATGCTTTCGGGGGATAAGGAAAGTGCAATTGATTTTTATAAAAAATCTTTAGAACTAAATCCTAAAAATACCAATGCCGTTAAGATGATTGAAAAAATGATTGAAAAATAAGGATACTCATTATTCTTCTTGGTCAAAGCAATAATCTAAAACCAAACACAGGTAGTTCTTCCTGCATAAAGTCCAGATCCTCCGATCTATTAAAACCAAGTTTCTCATACATTTTCCAGGCTACTTTCATAGACCTTGTGGAATGAATGATGATCTGGCCAAGTTTTTGGATTCTGGCTCTTTCAATACAATCCATGGTTAAAAGTTTTCCAATACCTTTCCCTCTTGCAGAATGATCTACTGCCAATAATCTGAATCCGGCGGCATCTAACTCTTTGGTCGCTGTGCCTCCGGATCCATAGTATTTCATATCACTAAAATAAACTACAGCTCCCGCTATAGTATTTTTTGCTGAAACAGCCACTAACAATTGTGTTTCGGGATTCTTTGTTAATTCCCCGATATTGGCAAGCATCTCATAATACCCTGGCTGTTCCAATTCATTTGGAAATCCTTCTAATTGTGAATATACCCGGACCATTAATTTTCCAATCTCACTAAACTCATTGGGTTTTGCATTTCTAACAATATAATCCTGGTGCTTCATAATTTTGTTTAGGATATTTTTTGACTTTGTTTTTTTAGTGCAAACTACATTTTAGTAAATGGAATTTATGCAAATTCATAAAAAGCTCAAACAATTTTGTTTGGATTTTTTTATTAGCTAACTTTCAAAATGTTTGAAATAGAAAAATATATCCGCGATATTGATGATTTTCCTAAACCGGGAGTACTTTTTAAGGACATTACTCCTTTATTGGCAGATCCGGAAGCAACTTCATTTTGTCTTTCAGAATTACTACAACTGATTGAGATGCAACCCATTGATAAGGTAGTGGGCATTGAATCTAGAGGTTTCTTTTTTGCAACCTTGCTGGCAAAAGAGTTAAATGCCGGTTTTGTTCCTATTAGAAAGTCGGGAAAACTTCCGTATACCACCTTAAAACAGCCTTATGCTTTAGAGTATGGGATGGATTCTATTGAGATCCACGAAGATGCCATTAGCAAAGGGGACAGAGTCCTGTTACATGATGATGTTTTGGCTACAGGAGGTACGGCAAAAGCCGCCTGTAAGCTTATTGAAAAATTAGGCGGAGAAATTGTACAATGCAATTTTTTAATTGAACTGGCCTTTTTAAAAGGGGCAAAAAAAATAGATAAATATGAAATTAGGTCTTTACTAACCTACTAATCCAATGCATTTTTTGTAACCCAGAGCCTGTAACCAAATAAAGCCAACTGGAACTTTGAGGCCCGGGACAGGTCCACTCTTCTTTTTGTAAAACTGGGGAGGATCATCTTATTGATCTTAGCAAGAACTTTAAAAAAGCTTTTTTTCATTTTATAAAAATACAAATAAAAAGCCCCCGCTAAAAGTGGGGGCTCTTTTCAATTCATAGTAAATCAAATTGGCTAATCAATACTTAAATGAATAGGAGATATGGGTTTACCGTTGGATTTAATATTTGAAACAGACTCGGATCCTTTATTGTTGTTCAGTTTAATTTTAATGCCTGTGATCTCTCCATTACTATTTCGCTTCACATTTCTATAGCTGAATGTAATATTCTCTGCGGCCAGCTTTCTTTTTAGGGCATCTAACTCAGCATTTGTCATGTCCTTAGTGATTATTAAAGTTTTTTTATGACTTTCCAGGCTATCCGTAAAAATTACCTCAACGTCATCATCACTACTAACATCATCGATAAAAATCACATTTTCGTCAACGTCATAAACGTCATCACTCACAGCGTATACCTCTCCGTCTTCTAAAACATATACGTCATCCTCATCAACACGGTCTCCATTACTTATAACAGCATATACTCTGTTTTCTATTTCTTCTGCCCTTTCCTTATTGCGTTTTTGCATTTCTTTTATTCGTATTTGTTTACGTTCCATGCGTTTGGACATGTCTTTTCTTCTCTTTTCCCTTTCAACACGTCTCTCTTCCTTCATTTTATTCAGTATTTTCACACGATTTTCCATTCTTTCCGCATTCCTTTTTGCTCTTTCAGCACGTCTTTCTTCCATAGCTTCAGAACCAAAACCAACAAGCCCGTCTTCAGAAAGATAAAAATAGAAGTCCTCTATGGGGCCGTCTTCAGATACGTGATAATTTCCGTTAGCACCTTTATTATCGCTAAATTTTATAGCAATAGAAGTAATTTCACCACTACTATTGTATTTAAGGTTGCTGTATTCGAAATCAATATTATGCTCTTCTTTCAATTTCTTTTTATGAATTTTCAGATCTTCTTCGGTAGTATTTTTGGTGATCAAAATATATACCTCGTCTCCTTGCAGTATGGTATCGGAATGGCTAACAACTTCTCTTTTTTTGGTTTCTGAAGGAAGGGGATGAGTACTAAAGGCCTCCGGTTTAGAAATGGCAAGAGTATTAGATTCTTTTTTAGTTTTCTTTTTTTCGACAACTTCTGAAGCCTCCGGATTTTCATTATCCGGTCTTTCAATTTTTTCAGAAGAACTTATCTCTAAAGGAGCAGTCTTGTATTCTACAACTTCCTTTACATTGAAACTCCAAAGGAATATGGCCAGCAATGGTAAAATAATACTGAGTTTCCAAACATTTACTTTTTTAGATGTGCTTTTGTTTAACATGATAATTCGTTTTTTGATGAATGATTGATAAAAATTATTGGTCGGCAATGGAGTGCTAAAGGTTGATGAAGCCTTAACCAGTGCCAATTGATAAGCTTTCTTTGAAGCTACGTGCTGCGCAGTTTCATTGTCTGCAATAAATTCCAGGTTTTCTTCTATGCTCTTTTTATACAACCAGGCAAAAGGGTTCATCCATTGAAAGATAAGGATGAGGTTTGCTAGTAAAATATCCAGCGTATGCCATTGTAAGGCATGTACCCGCTCGTGTTGCAAGATCATTTTTAGTTCTTCTTTGCTGTGCAACGATGGATTGTAAACAACATAGTTGAAGAATGAAAAAGGAGAAACATTTGTACTTACTTTTATATGATTACAACCATCAATTTTTTCAGATGCAAAAATTGAGGTGATCCTTAAAAGTGAAATCAGCTGTCCCAGAAACCGAAATGCCATAACAGCCAGGCCTGTAAAATAGAGAATAGCAATGATCTGCCACCAGTAGATCGCTATTTCTTCATTTTGTTGGATAGCGTAAGTAGCCGGGGCGGTATTGGAAACTGTCAAAGACATGATCTCCGGAATCTCGCGATAGGTCACTTTTGTAAATTCAACCATAGGCAATAGCACTGAAGTAATGCTACCTACGATCAAAAATTGACGTTTGGCATTAAAAAGTGTATCCTTCCGTAGCAATAAAAAGTATACAGTGTAAAACAATGCCAGGACAATTGCAGACTTCCCTAAATATATAAGTAACTCCATATTATTTTTTGTTTTCGATGATATCTAAGATTTCTCTCAGCTCTTTAGCACTAATCTTTTCTTCCTTTGCAAAAAAGGAGACCATGCTTTTGTAGTTATTGTCAAAATAACGTTTCATTGCCAGGTTCATAAACCGTTTGGTATACTCTTGTTTGCTAACCAGGGGAAAATATTGATGGGTTTTCCCATATACAATATGAGATACATACTTTTTTTCTTCCAGGTTTCTTACAATGGTAGAAACAGTATTGTAATGATTATCACTTGGCAAGCTTGCTACAATTTCTTTAACGAAAGCCTTTTCCAGCTTCCATAATGCTTGCATTACTTCTTCTTCTTTATTTGTTAATTGCTCCATGGTACAAACTTAAAACTATTTTTATAGTTATACAACTATAGATGTAGTTATTTAACTGTTTTTTTAGTTTTTTATTGTTCCGGTTACAATTTTAGAATACTTAAATGTTATAGTATCTTCGCAACTTAAATTTGTTCATGAGCATTCTTTATATTTTTTTAGGCTTGGTTTTGTTGGTTGTAGGAGGAGAGTTCCTTGTGCGGTCTTCTGTGGCATTATCATTCAAATTACGTCTTTCAAAAATGGTGATAGGCTTAACAGTAGTATCTTTTGCTACGTCGGCCCCGGAATTGCTGGTTAGTGTACAGGCTGCACTTGATGGTTTTAGCGACATCTCTTTGGGGAATGTTATAGGATCTAATATTGCAAACATTGGCTTGGTTTTGGGAATTACTGCTGTGATTGCTCCCTTGGCAATAGATAAAGACTTTTACAAGTTCAACTGGCCAGTTATGATGTTTCTATCGGTTGCACTTTATTTTTTACTGAAGAGCGGAGAACAAATAGATAGATTGGAAGGATTGGTTTTAATTGTTTTGCTGGCTTTGTACCTATTTATTTTATTGCGTCGTGCCAAGAAAGCTACCGAAGCAAAAACTTTAGAAGGAGTGGATGATGCACTATCCAGAGTATCAAATTTTAAAATTATTGTCTGGTTGATCATTGGAGGTGTTGCTTTGTGGGGCGGAAGCGAATTACTGGTAAAAGGAGCAGTAGACCTTGCAACTGCATTAGGTGTTAGTGAACGCGTTATAGCAGTTACAATGATAGCCGTTGGGACGAGTGTCCCGGAACTGGCTGCTTCGGTAATTGCGGCATTGAAGAAAGAAAAAGCGATCTCTTTAGGGAATTTAATAGGATCCAATATTTTTAATATAGCTTCGGTTTTAGGAATCACGGCAGTTATCCAACCTATCGTACTAAAAAGCCAGAAAGTACTCACCAATGATATTTTTTGGATGCTGAGTTTTGCGGCAATACTTATTCCATTGGCTTTTCTTCCAAGAAGGTTTGAAATTGGACGTATTAAGGGACTATTCATATTTATTGCATATGCAACCTTCATAGGCCTGGCCTTTTTAAGCTAAACTTCTTCTATTTCTTTATCAAACATTTTATTTTAGGGGTTATTAGAATTTTTATAGATGTTTTCACAGTTTGACTATATAAAATAAGGGGGTTATCAACACAAAAATGTAATTTATTGATAACTTAAATCAAAAAAACAGGGGGTTGTTTTAAAAATATATATATTTTTGCGCTGTAAATAACAAATTAACTCATAAAATAGAACAATGCCATGTCCACATTAAGATTTCATGCAATAAAAGATTCATTTAACAGACCGGTAATAGAGGTTAAAGAACCCGAAAGGCGATCGTCCATATTTGGTAAAAATGTCTTTAATGAAGCAGCTATGCGACAATACTTGACTAAAGACTCATATAAAAGTGTGATGGACGCTATTGAAAATGGGTCCAAAATTGACCGTGATGTTGCGGATCATATTTCTACAGGTATGAAAGAATGGGCAATATCAAAAGGAGCAACACATTATACACACTGGTTTCAACCTTTAACCGGTTCTACCGCTGAAAAGCACGATGCATTCTTTGAGACAACAGGAGATGGTACGTCCATTGAAAAATTTGGAGGAGGGCAACTGGTACAACAAGAACCGGATGCCTCGAGTTTCCCTAACGGAGGAATTAGAAACACTTTTGAAGCTCGTGGTTATACTGCGTGGGACCCCACTTCTCCGGCATTCATTTTTGGGACTACTTTATGTATCCCAACCGTTTTTGTTTCATATACAGGTGAAGCATTGGACAATAAGACCCCGCTACTTCGTGCACTTCAAAGTATCGATCATGCAGCTACGGCAGTCGCTAAATATTTTGATAAGAGTGTTACCAAGGTAAACCCAACACTCGGATGGGAACAGGAATATTTTTTAATTGATAAAGCTTTGGCAAAATCCCGCCCCGATATTTCACTGGCCGGGAGAACCCTGTTAGGGCATGCTTCAGCGAAAGGACAGCAATTGGATGATCATTATTTTGGTTCTATTCCTACGAGGGTTGTTAATTATATGAGAGATCTGGAAACCGAATGTATGTATTTGGGAATTCCGGTAAAAACACGTCACAATGAAGTGGCACCCAACCAATTTGAACTGGCACCAATTTTTGAAGAGACCAACCTCGCTGTAGACCATAACTCCTTATTAATGGATGTAATGAGCAAAGTTGCGGACCGACATGACTTTATAGTCCTATTTCATGAGAAGCCTTTTGCAGGGATCAACGGAAGCGGAAAACATAACAACTGGTCATTGGCAACAAATACAGGAGTAAACCTACTGGGGCCTGGCAGCACCCCGATGAAGAACCTGCAATTCCTGACGTTCTTTATTAATACCATTAAAGCGGTAAATGATTATGAAGAGTTGCTTAGAGCAGCTATTGCAAGCGCAAGTAATGATCACCGTTTGGGTGCTAACGAAGCACCGCCGGCCATTATTTCGGTATTTATAGGTTCACAGTTAACACAGGTATTGGATGAACTTGAAAAAGTTACCGACGGGAAATTGTCTCCCGAAGAAAAAACAGACCTGAAGTTGAATGTGGTAGGTAAAATACCTGAGATCTTATTGGACAATACGGACCGTAACCGAACATCTCCGTTTGCCTTTACCGGTAACAAATTTGAATTTCGCGCTGTAGGCTCTACTGCAAACTGCGCAAAGCCAATGACAGTCCTAAATGCGATAGTAGCCAGACAGTTGATCGAATTTAAAGAACAAGTGGACAAGTTGATCACCGATAAAAAAATGAAGAAGGACGATGCTATTTTCAATATACTTAGAGAATATATTAAAGACTCTAAGCGTATACGATTTGAAGGTGACGGATATGGAGAGGCTTGGGAAAAAGAAGCTAAGAAGCGAGGCCTAAGTAATAATAAAACGACTCCTACAGCTTTAAAGGCACAGGTATCCAAAAGGACCGTTGCCCTTTACGAAGACCTGGATATTATGAGTAAGGTTGAGATTGAAGCACGCCATGAGATAGAAGTTGAAGAATATGCACTGCGTATACAAATTGAAGGACGTGTTTTAGGTGATATTGCAAGAAATCATGTAATTCCTACAGCAATCCGTTATCAAAATATATTGATTGAAAATGTACAGGGAATAAAGGATATATACGGAAAAGACTTTAAAAAGCTTGCCGGAGAACAAATGGCTTTGATTGAACAGATTTCAGAACATATCGCAAAGATCAATAAAGGTATAACCGATATGATCAATGAACGAAAAAAGGCAAACACAATAACAGATGTAGAAAAACGTGCCGCGGCTTATTGTGATAAAGTAAAACCTTATTTTGAAGAAATTCGTTACCATTGCGATAAATTGGAACTCTTGGTAGATGATGAGATTTGGCCATTAACTAAATATCGCGAATTATTATTTACAAAATAAGATATTATTTGCATGAAATGCGAGACCGGTTTTTGATCAAAAACCGGTTTTTTTATGCAAAAATGAAAGATTTTCCTACAGTAATTTTTTTAACATAATTTTAACATTTCGACGAAATACCATTATTTAAGTCATTTAACGACCTTTTTTGTATGTAGGTCGATTCCTACTATAAATATTAACGGGATTTTTCTTACAAAATATTGAATACTAACAATATACGTGTATGCACGTATGTTTTTGTATGGATTTATTTTAGATATTTGATTTGTAATTAAGATTGATACGTTCATAATACTTAATTATACTCCTCATTTTTTATCCTATTTAATTATGCTGTTTTAGCCATATGTGTGGCTTTATGGTAAGGACGTTTTTTGACATTATTGAAATGAATTTTTGAAGAAAAAATTGGGTTTAAAATTTTAAAGAACTCAATTTGAATGTTGTGCGTGTATAAGTCACAAAAGTAATGTTGCCTGAAATTATATATAAAGGTAACTACGGAAAGCCAGCTTTCCAAATATCAAATTTGACAAACAATTTTTATTAACCAATATTAATCTTTAAATCTTTTTAAATTATGAAAAAAGTAGTTTTAAGTGCTTTAGCACTAATGGTTGCAACAGTTGGGTTTGCACAATTTAATGACAGTGATGTCCTTCAGGTAGGTGTTTTGAACGCCTCTGATGTTAACCAAGTTGGTGCCATCAACGACTCTGATGTATTTCAGTTAGGATATGGTAACGATTCTGATGTTGACCAATATGGTATTGACAGCATGTCTGATGTTGATCAAAGAGGAATCAGAAACGAATCTGACGTATTACAAGTTGGAGAAAGTAACTATTCTGAAGTTGACCAAAGAGGAAGACGTAATGTATCTAACGTAGACCAAATGGGATATGGTAACGATTCTGACAATTACCAAAGAGGAAGACGTAATGATGCTAATGTTTATCAAAGAGGTATCATGAACGAATCTGACATTACTCAAATAGGAAGACGTAACGATGCTGACGCGGTTCAGTTAGGATATAAGAACACTTCTGACATTGACCAAATGGGAAGACGTAACGATGCATATGCTTTACAAATAGGAGCACATAACTATGCTTATGTATACGAATTAGGAAGACGTAATACGTCAACTAGCCTTCAATTCGGTCTTGGAAACTGGAGCGTAGTAGATCAGCGTGGACGTCGTAACGACTCTGATGTTTTACAAGCAGGTGTTGGAAACGGTCAGTGGACTGAGCAGTATGGAAGATTAAATGATTCTGATGTTCTTCAAGTAGGATTCTTTAATGGTAGTTATGTTCACCAACATGGTCTTGGCCATATGAGTACTGTTACTCAATTTGGTGCAGGAAACTCTTCTGTTGTAAATCAGCACAACCTATAATAGAATTTAATTCTATATTTACAGTAATGTATAAGAGCAATCAGTTTGCTCTTATACATTACTATTTAAGAAGTAAAAAGTTTTTTGCTTTTTTTCATTGAATTCCCCTTATCTTTACTTAACTTGAATAATATTGAATAGTGATCAAAATGAAGACGATAGCTAAAACATATTATACACTTTTATTTTTGTTGGCTAGCAGCTTTATGTTGGCACAAACATATAGTAATACAGGTGTTGATAATACACAGAGCAAAGCGGCACAGCTTAGCTTTTTAGCTTCTCAGACTACCCCAATAAATACAGCTGCAACTACTTCTGTTAGCAATAAGATCTATATTCAGCAAATAGGCAATAACAACAGCGCAATCTCCAATACACGTTCTGTATATAGTAATGTCAATCTCTTTCAAAGAGGTAGTAATAACGATATAGTTCTTGATGTTACCTCGGGACTCATTAATGAAAATGTGTTTCAAAATGGTAACAATCATAGTTTTATCGATTTGAGTTCGAAAGCAACGCTATTTCACGGAGCAACCATATATCAGAGTGGAAGTAACCAAAACCTTATTTGGTATGGTACAAATTCCATTTCTGAAAAAATGCGAGTTACAATGAAAGGTAAAAACCAGACCATTATAATTCGGAATATAAAAAGGTGATTTATATTGTTTAAAACAAACCGACATATAATTCTACTTCTTTTTTTGCTGCTTGTTACAACAAGTGGCTTTTCTCAAATATATAATACCCAAATTGAAGCAAAAATAAATTTGGAAAGTAATACAGAATTTATTGAGGTCACAGGTTCGGCATTCAATAAAACTAGTATTAACCAAAATATTCGCTACGTACTTTCAGTAATAAAGAATAACCCCCAAAACTCCAATAGATCAAAAAATGATCAAAGTGGCCGATTGGTATTGACCTCTGGCCAAAAGCAAAATTTATCAAAAACTACCATCAGTGCCAATGACACAGACAGAATAATCATTCTTTTATTGGTATATAATACAGAAGATGTTTTACTTGGTAAAGACAGAATTGTTCTTAATGGTACTTCTGAAGATAAAGCGGCTGCAGAAAAAGAACTACTTTTAAAGAGCTCCATATCACCGGATGGAACTCATGAGAAAGATGATGGAGTAATACTAAGAGGAATTGTAATTGAACAAACAAAAACGAAACCAGGCAGGGATTTTTATAAAATGTTCTATTCCCTCTATACAGGAAATAATATTAATGGAGAAAAAATAGTGACAATAAATGAGTCTTTGGCTTTGGCAAATAATACCAAAATTGAAGTGATTGTCGATGATGATATAGTATTAGAGTTTTTTGTACGACCTCAAAACGATTATCTCAAGACAATGTCACAAGAAGCTATTAAAAGAGTTTACATACAGCTTCAAAAGATAAAACAAGAAAAAAATAAAGTAAAATACTATTAACTATTAATTATGAGATCTATTATTCTACTTCTGTTTTTAGTTGCAACATCCTATAGTTTTGGGCAACAATTAGTATATACTCCCAAAAACCCTGCTTTTGGAGGAGACCCGTTTAACTACACATGGTTACTGAATTCTGCAAATGCTCAAAATCCTTTTAGCGATGATTCATTGTCGGGCTTAGATAATTTAGATGCTTTAAATAATAGTTTAAACAATCAATTTACAGGAGGATTTGATAATAATAACACACCTCCGTTAGGTACTTCTACAGATGGAAATCTTCAATATGAAGTATATGAATCTAATGAAGGCCTGGTAATAAATGTTTTGGATATTACCACCGGAGAACAAAGTCAAATAATTATTCCTAATTAGAACAGCTAGTATGGTAAATTTTTTTAAAAAAATATTATCACTATTATTACTGCCAATTTTCCTGGGGGGTTGTGGTGCTTATTTTAATCAACCTTTAGGGCCTCAGGAGGCCAGAATTGGAGAAACAACAGACCAAACCGAAAAATTGATAGACCTGCCACTTCCGGCGAGTCCCATTGTTGTTGGGGTCTATAACTTTAAAGATCAAACAGGGCAGTATAAAAATATTGAAAACGGAAGTACATTTAGTACAGCTGTTACTCAAGGAGCCACGACGATCCTAATAAAGGCCCTCGAGGATTCAAAATGGTTCAGACCTATTGAACGCGAAAACCTTGGGAACCTGTTAAATGAACGTAACATTATTAGAACCACCAGGGACGAGTATAGAAAATCTCCTACCGAACCACCACAAAAACTAAATCCACTGTTATTTGCAGGTATATTACTGGAGGGTGGTGTAATTTCTTACGATTCTAACTTATTAACAGGAGGTGCCGGAGCAAGATACTTTGGAGTAGGAGGTTCCACTCAATATCGTCAGGACAGGATCACAGTGTACCTTAGAGCAGTCTCTACTTCTACCGGAGAGGTACTTAAAACAGTAAACGTTTCCAAAACGATCCTTTCTCAATCGGTAGATGTTGGAATTTTCAGATATGTGAATTTCCAGAAATTACTGGAGGTAGAAACCGGTTTCACAAAAAATGAACCAACACAATTAGCAGTACAGGAAGCTATTGAAAAAGCCGTTGAATTATTAATTGTTGAAGGAATTAAAGACAAATTGTGGTCTACAAAAGAAGGGGAAGAAAAAGACAGAGAAATCGTAGATCAATATCTTTTGGAACAACAATTGGAAGAATCTACAGCTTTATATGAAAGAAAATATCTAAAACACGATTTTAGGCATACCGCCAATGTAACAATGGGCTTGGTGCAGATCGATGGTGATTTTGATTCGGGGCTGCCGGATTTTAAAGCCGAACTGGGATATAAATACCGCTTTTTACCCGGATTGAGTTTAGGTACCGATTTTCAGATCATCAGGTTAAACTCTACTCCAGAAACAGACCATTGGTGGATAGCCGAAAGTGTGAATCTTGAATACAATATATTACCTCATGATAAACTGTCTCCTTATGTATTTGCAGGCCCCGGCGTATTATTATTTGCAGATGATTCCCCGGAACTTTACCTTCAAAGATGGGACGCATTCTTTAAACTGAAGTTTGGGGCAGGAGTTGAGTATGCTGTTTCAGACCGGATTTCTTTTGTTTTGAATGGAGAATTTAATCATACATTTTCAGACAAAATTGACAATCAGATAAACGGAAGAAGAGATGATTTTTATTTCGGCGTCGGACTTGGATTAAACTATCATTTTGGATCTAAAAAAACGAAATTAAAAATTAACCAATAATAAAATGATGAAAGGAAGTAGAACATATTTAAAATTGATAGGAGTACTCTTGATTCTTTTATTTTCTTGTAATGAAGATAAAATTGGTGAAAATGACTTTGGTACTATAAAAGGGAATGTTGTTGCAGCAGGAAATAATATGCCTCTTGAAAATGTAAGAATATCAACTCAACCCATAAGCAGTACTGTTTTTACAGATAGCGATGGAAAATTTACAATAGAAAATGTGCCGGTAGGAGATTATGCGGTTGAAGCCAGGATAGATGACTATATTACAGACTTTGAACCCACTACTGTTGTGGCAAATGCACCTGTAAATGTGGTTTTTGAACTGGAAGTATCGACAACAAATAATAGGCCCCCTACTACTCCTCAATTAGTAGCACCAACCGAAAATGAAGTTCTACAAAGTATAGAAGCAGTATTCGAATGGACCTCTACAGATCCTGAAGGAGATGCTATTACCTATACCATAGAATTAAGGAACGACCAAAATGATGACGTACTGTTGTTTGAGAACATCACAGAAGCTACATATACATACTCCCCGTTAATTTTAGGAGCTCAATATTTTTGGCAGGTTTCTGCTACAGATGGTATCAATGCACCTGTATTAAGTCCTGTTGGTACTTTCGATGTAATTAGCGCACCTATTGATAACAGGATATTGTTTACAAGAAATATTGATGGTAACAATGTTATTTTCTCTGCAGATGAAGACGGAACAGAATTTCAACTTACATCTCAAGAATTAAATAGTTACCGACCCAGAAGGAATATTGCCGGTAATAAAATTGCTTATTTACAATCTACAGGAGCTCAGGTGGATATATTTACAATGGACAGAGATGGTTCAAATAAGTTTCAGGTTACTTCAACAGTAACACCTAATGGTTTTAATTTGAATGAAATCAATATAGATTGGCCACCTAATACTGATCGTATTTATTTTCCTGTTTTTGATAAATTATACCGTATTAAAACAAATGGCCAGGGATTACAGCTTATTTATCAAACTACAGATGGTTCCTTTATCTCTGAAATAGCCGTAAGTGAGAACTCTAATCTAATTGTGTTGAAGACAAATGATGTTGATGGTTATAATGTTTCTATTATTTCAGTTTCATTCAACGGAAATCTTATAGATACCATATTAACAGGTGTTAATGGTGCTGTAAGTGGTTTGGATTTGTCTGTTACAAATCAAAAAATACTCTATTCATATGATGTTTCCGGTTTTGAAAGTGAAGATTACAGAAGATTGGATAGCAGGATGTTTATTTATGATATGGTAGCTATGACCACAACAGATATTTCAGATAATAAACCAAACGGAACAAACGATCTGGAACCCATATTTTCACCGAATGAAGCTTTTGCGATCTTTACCAATACATCTAACGACGGTATATCACAGAAAGATGTCTACAGTGTTGAAATAGGAGTGGAAGATTCAAGAAATTTGCTGTACAGTAATGCTTTTATGCCGGATTGGGAATAATTGGTAAATTTTTTAATAAATACTAAAAAGCTCACTTTTGTGAGCTTTTTTTTAATGTGTACTTTTGTAGTCTAAATTTTTTCTATGAGCCAGGAAATTTCCAAACGATATGCACAACGTGGCGTTTCTGCTGCAAAAGAAGATGTTCACAATGCCATAAAGAATGTTGACAAGGGATTGTTTCCTCAGGCATTTTGCAAAATAGTTCCCGATTATCTTACAGGAGACAATGATTATTGTTTGATAATGCATGCAGACGGTGCCGGAACAAAGTCTTCATTGGCATATATGTACTGGAAGGAAACCGGGGACATTTCCGTATGGAAAGGAATAGCACAAGATGCTTTAATTATGAATGTGGACGATCTGCTTTGTGTGGGAGCAGTAGATACTATTATGCTGTCATCTACCATTGGTAGAAATAAGAATTTAATTCCCGGCGAAGTAATTTCAGCCATTATCAATGGAACTGAAGAACTCATCAATGACCTTTCCAAATTTGGCGTGAAGATCCATTCCACCGGTGGTGAAACTGCAGATGTTGGAGACCTGGTACGAACCATTATAGTAGACTCTACAGTAACGGCGAGAATGAAACGCAGTGATGTTATAGATAATGCAAATATCAAGGCCGGAGATGTGATCGTTGGATTAGCTTCATATGGACAGGCAACATATGAAACGGAATACAATGGGGGAATGGGAAGCAATGGATTAACTTCTGCCCGCCATGATGTTTTTCATACATACTTAGCATCAAAATACCCTGAAAGTTTTGATCATTCGGTTCCTGAAGAATTGGTATACTCCGGTTCAAAAAAATTAATCGATGAGGTTACCGATAGCCCCATAAATGCAGGAAAACTAGTGCTTTCGCCTACCAGAACCTATGCGCCTGTTATAAAAGAGATTCTTTCAAAAATCAGCAATAAAGAAATTCATGGTATGGTTCACTGCAGTGGTGGTGCACAAACCAAAATATTGCATTTTGTAGAGAACTTACATATCATAAAGGATAATCTTTTTGAGGTTCCTCCATTATTTAGATTAATTCAGCAAGAAAGTAAGACCGATTGGAGGGAGATGTATCAGGTCTTTAATATGGGGCATAGAATGGAATTGTATGTTCCAGAGGAAATAGCAAATGACCTTATTGCGATCTCAAGATCCTTTAATGTGGACGCGAAAATAATTGGACGTGTTGAGACTTTAGAGCCATCAAAAGGTAAGGCTGAAAAAAAAGCACTTACCATTAGATCTGAATTTGGAGAATTCTTATATTAAAACTCACAAGGATTTCTTTTATAAGTAAACCTTATTTAGCTTAAATTTGCACGATTACAAAGAAATATGTTAGAGAAACTGCAAATAGTAAAACAACGCTTTGACGAGGTAAGTGACCTGATCATTCAGCCGGATATCATTAGTGACCAGAAGCAATACATTCAGCTTAATAAGGAATACAAGGACCTTCGTTTACTAATGGATAAAAGGGAAGAGTATCTAAGCCTTACAAATAACATTAATGAAGCTGAAGAGATAATTGCGGACGGAAGCGATACCGAAATGTTGGAAATGGCAAAAATGCAGTTAGATGAAGCTAAGGGACGAATTCCACAACTCGAAGAGGAGATCAAATTCCTATTGGTTCCCAAAGACCCGGAAGATGCCAAAAATGCGGTAATGGAAATTCGCGCCGGAACCGGCGGAGACGAAGCCAGTATCTTTGCCGGAGACCTTTACAGAATGTATTCTAAATACTGTGAAAGTAAAGGTTGGAAAACCAGTGTAGTAGATTTTAGTGAAGGTACCAGTGGCGGTTTTAAAGAAATTCAGTTTGAAATTGAAGGGGACGATGTTTATGGAACATTGAAGTTTGAAGCCGGTGTACACCGTGTACAACGAGTACCTCAAACCGAAACCCAGGGAAGAGTACATACCAGTGCGGCTACGGTAATGGTATTCCCCGAAGCCGAAGAATTTGATGTAGAGATTGACCCTAAAGATGTCCGTATAGATTATTTCTGTTCTTCGGGGCCAGGAGGACAATCGGTAAACACAACCTACTCGGCAGTGCGATTAACGCACGAACCTACCGGTTTGGTGGCACAGTGCCAGGATCAAAAGTCACAACATAAGAACAAGGAAAAGGCCTTTAAAGTATTACGTTCTCGTTTGTATGACCTCGAACTCGCAAAAAAACAAGCGGAAGATGCCGAAAAAAGAGGCTCTATGGTAACAAGTGGAGACAGGAGTGCGAAAATTAGAACCTATAACTATTCTCAAGGCCGTGTTACCGATCACAGGATCAATCTTACTTTGTACGATTTAAGCAATATCATCGACGGAGATATTCAAAAAATAATTGATGAGCTTCAATTGGTAAGTAACACCGAAAAATTGAAAGAAGCCGGAGAGACTTTTTAAATATTTTTTATGACAACAAGTAACCTTGTTCAGCAAATCAAAACAAAAAGATCCTTTCTCTGTATTGGATTGGATGTCGACCTAGCGAAGATCCCTGAACACTTACTTGCGGAAGAAGACCCCATTTTTGCTTTTAACAAGGCAATAATAGACGCAACTCAGCACCTTGCAGTTGCTTACAAACCCAATACTGCTTTTTATGAAGCCTATGGAATAAAAGGTTGGCGGTCACTGGAGAAGACCATTGAATACCTCAATACCAATTACCCCGAAATTTTTACAATTGCGGACGCAAAGCGTGGCGATATAGGAAATACTTCAAGTAGGTACGCCAAAGCTTTCTTTGATGATCTGGGGTTCGATTCGGTAACGGTAGCTCCATATATGGGAAAAGACTCTGTAGAGCCTTTTTTAGCTTTTGAAGGAAAGCATACTATTTTACTGGCATTGACCTCCAATGAGGGAGCATTCGACTTCCAGACACAAAGTATAGATGGGAAAGAAGTCTATAAAACAGTTTTGGAAACATCCAAAGGCTGGAAAAATGCTCACAATCTAATGTATGTAGTGGGTGCTACAAAAGCAGAATATCTTGCTGAAATAAGAAATATTGTCCCTGACAGCTTTTTATTGGTCCCCGGGGTAGGTGCACAGGGAGGAGACTTTGCCGAAGTATGTAAATACGGAATGAATGCTAACGTCGGACTGCTAATTAATTCTTCCCGCGGGATCATATACGCCTCTAACGGTGAAGACTTTGCCACTGCCGCTGCTACTGAAGCCGGCAAACTACAACAGCAAATGGAGTCTGTTTTAAATACTCTTTAAGGACCGGTCGTAAACAATTTGACTCAAAAAAATGAGCCTAATAAAAGATTACTGAACTTGAAAACAATCATCGGTTCAAAACTTGATTTACTGATTCGGCGGTATCCAAGACCATTTTTTCAAACGGAATTGGTTCCCAGTTAAAAGTAGTTTTCGTTTTACTTACATCACCCTCATACTTTTTACCAACATAAGGCAACATTCCTTTCATTTCACTATTGAAATTGGCCAGCAACTTGACCATAAAATCAGGTGCTACTTTTGTGCCTACTTTTTCATACCCTTTCAGTTTTAATAACTTTGTAATCTCGTGATAGGAGTGGGCAATTTCTGTCGCGACTATAAAGCGATGACCTCCTGCTTGTTCATTTTCTAAAGCCGACACGTGAATTTTTGCAACGTCTCTTACGTCTGACATGTTGATGCTCGCATTAATCATTTGCTTTAATTCTCCGGTAATTATTCGCTTAAACAAAGTCATTGATTCACCAGACAAATTATTGGAAAGTGTTGGGCCATATACAGGTCCAGGATGAATTGTAACAAGTTCTATTTCTTTGTTTTTAACAAAATCCCAGGCACTTTTTTCCGCAAGTGTTTTACTCTTTAGGTATGCAGTAGCGTATTTAGCATTTGTATTTGTCCAACTTTTCTGAGTAATATTATTATCACCCATTACTTCACCTAACATAGCAACCATTGAGGAAGTCAATATTACACGTTTAATCCCGGCTTTATGAGCAGCTTTCAATGCTCGCAGCGTTCCATCAACTGCCGGTTTTATTAGTTCGTTTTCATCTTTAGGCACCTTTGAAAAAAACGGAGAAGCTACATGCATTACAAAATCGCAATCTGCTACCGCTTCTTCCCAACCATTGTCATTCAATAGATCCAATTCGCAAAATTCTAAGTTTCCATTTGGGTCTATTTGTTTTTTAATGGTTTCTGTAAGTGCCTGAGACTTCGAAAGGTTGCGAATAG
This sequence comes from Altibacter sp., assembly GCA_028285705.1. Lineage (GTDB taxonomy): Bacteria > Bacteroidota > Bacteroidia > Flavobacteriales > Flavobacteriaceae > JANQOS01. The sequence goes on along the minus strand of JANQOS010000087.1, from coordinate 1,344 downwards.
AACCTTTGACAGCATATCCTTTTTTCAATAATTCTACTGCACAATGCAGCCCTATATAACCTGAAATACCTGTTAATAAAACTTTTTTCATATTATTTTACTTTTGTTTTGCAAGCAAAAATAATATTATTACTTTTGTTATGCAAGTAATTTTAAATATTTCGAAAATGGAAGATCATTTTAGATGCAAATGTCCCATAACTTCAGCATTAGATATAGTTGGAGATAAATGGACGCTGGTTATAATCAAACAAATGCTTTTTGAGAATAAAAGCACTTTCAAAGACTTTACGGAAAGTCAAGAATCCATAGCTACCAACATACTATCCGCAAGATTAAAATGGCTTGAAAAATTTAGAATTATCGATAAAGTAAAACTACCGGATAATAAGAAAACGAATATCTATACACTAACAGAAAAAGGATTATCGTTTACGCCTGTTTTAATTGAACTCATGCTTTGGAGCAAAGAGAATATTCAAGAATTTCATCAAAGCTTGAATCTTAATTCAGAATTAGAATCCGTGAAAAACGATAAGGAAAAATCGTACGAACATATCATTAAGACATATAACAATTACAAACAATCAATTCTTAAAATCAATTCCAATGAATAATTCAAATACAGAAAAACCACAAATAATTTTCGATAATTACGTGCAAAGGCATTGGACTCAGCAAGAAACCGAAAATGTGAAAGTAGTTGTAGACTTTTTTCAGCATTTAATGAACGAACATGATTTTGAATATACCTTAAAAAAGTATGGTGGTGGCTCATACATTCAACACAACAGGGCTATACCAAATGAAATTGAAGGTCTGGTGGTTTATGTAAAAACGATGGTCAAAAGATTTCCGGAATATTCTTTTAATGTAAAAAAGATTTTTGCCGATGGTGATTATGTGGTTCTACACAGCCATACCACTATGAAAGCTAAGCACAGGGGTAATGAAAGAAAAGGGTTTATCATTACTGATATATTCAAATTAAAGGATGGAAAGCTGTCAGAGCACTGGGATGCTATTCAACCAGTTGATTTCTTTTCAAGGTTTTTGATGCTGATAACAGGCGGAACAATAGGAAACAATAATCCAACTTTTTAGTTAGGATAAGTGAAATAATTTGACTCACAATTTCTCACTATATTGGGTGTTGAACCAAACAAAACTAAAAACCATTATTCCACATATTAAGGACCAGTTAAATAGAAAATTAGAATTTTTAAAGCCGCCAAGGCGTATTATCTCATTGGTACCGTCCCAAACCGAATTATTGGTGGATCTGGGTTTGAGAGATCAGATCTCCGGAATCACAAAATTTTGTGTCCATCCAAGAGAACTACG
>JANQOS010000061.1 GCA_028285705.1 Altibacter sp. | reverse complement strand
AAAAGAAGTTAATGAGTTAGCTACTATATTAAAAGATGAGTATGGTATCGAGCCTGCTGCTGCAGCTGTAGCTGTAGCTGCCGGAGGTGGCGCTGCAGGTGGTGATGCCGCTGAAGAAAAGTCTGAATTCGACGTAATTCTTACAGCAGCCGGAGGTTCTAAATTAGCAGTTGTAAAACTGGTAAAAGAATTAACCGGAGCTGGTCTTAAAGACGCAAAAGAATTAGTTGATAATGCTCCTTCTCCTATTAAAGAAGGTGTAGCAAAAGACGAAGCTGAAGCTCTAAAAGCTCAGTTAGAAGAAGCTGGAGCTGAGGTTGAGCTTAAGTAAGCTCCCAACGTTCCAAACCTTAAGGTTTAGGTCTTCCGCCCCGGGTGGAATGGCCTAAACCATTTTGCGTATATAGAGGTTAATATTTTCCAGTATACGCACTCACAGTTTTTTTAATTAAAATTCCGTCCATAGATGTCAGCAACGCAAACTGAAAGATTGAATTTTTCCTCTGTAAAAAATAAGCCGGATTATCCCGACTTTTTGGACATTCAGATCAAATCCTTCCAGGATTTTTTCCAACTGGAAACCAAATCAGAAGAAAGAGGTAACGAAGGACTTTATAAAACCTTCCTGGAGAATTTTCCAATTACCGACACCCGCAACCAATTTGTTTTAGAGTTTTTAGATTACTTTGTAGACCCGCCAAGATATTCCATCCAGGAATGTATTGAACGAGGATTAACCTATAGTGTACCACTAAAGGCCCGTTTGAAATTATATTGTACAGATGAAGAGCACGAAGATTTTGAAACCATCGTGCAAGATGTTTATTTAGGGACTATTCCTTATATGACACCTAGTGGTACTTTTTGTATCAATGGTGCAGAGCGTGTTGTTGTATCACAGTTACACCGTTCACCAGGTGTGTTCTTTGGACAATCATTCCACGCCAACGGAACAAAACTATATTCTGCCAGAGTAATTCCTTTTAAAGGTTCCTGGATCGAATTTGCTACCGATATCAACAGTGTGATGTATGCGTACATTGATAGAAAGAAAAAATTACCGGTAACAACACTTTTCCGTGCTATTGGATTTGAAAGAGATAAGGATATTCTTGAAATATTCGACCTTGCAGAAGAAGTGAAAGCTTCAAAAACAGGCCTTAAAAAATATCTGGGACGTAAGTTAGCGGCCCGTGTGTTAAAGACCTGGCACGAAGATTTTGTTGATGAGGATACAGGAGAGGTGGTTTCTATTGAACGTAACGAAATTGTATTGGACCGTGATACCGTTCTTGAAAAAGAGCATATCGAAGAGATCCTGGATTCAGGTTCAAAAACGATACTGTTACACAAAGAAGATAATCACATGGCCGACTATGCGATTATCCACAATACTTTACAAAAAGACCCTACCAATTCAGAAAAAGAAGCAGTAGAACATATATACAGACAATTACGTAATGCCGAACCACCAGATGAAGAGACCGCTCGCGGAATCATCAACAAGTTGTTCTTTAGTGATCAGCGGTATAATTTGGGTGAGGTAGGTCGTTACCGTATGAACAAAAAGTTGGGTCTTGATATCGCAATGGATAAGCAGGTACTTACCAAAGAAGATATCATTACCATTGTAAAATACTTAATAGAATTGATTAACTCTAAAGCAGAGATTGATGATATTGATCACTTATCGAACCGTCGTGTACGTACAGTAGGTGAGCAGTTGTCTTCTCAATTTGGAGTAGGTCTGGCTCGTATGGCACGAACCATTCGTGAGCGTATGAATGTTCGTGATAATGAAGTATTTACGCCTATAGACCTGATCAATGCGAAGACCTTGTCTTCAGTGATTAATTCCTTCTTCGGAACCAACCAGCTTTCTCAGTTTATGGACCAGACCAATCCTTTGGCAGAGATCACGCACAAGCGTCGTCTTTCGGCTTTAGGGCCTGGAGGTCTTTCTCGTGAAAGAGCAGGTTTTGAGGTTCGTGATGTTCACTATACGCACTACGGAAGGTTGTGTCCTATTGAAACTCCGGAAGGGCCAAACATTGGTTTGATCTCTTCACTTTCTGTATATGCAAAAGTGAATAACTTAGGGTTTATAGAAACTCCTTACCGTAAAGTTACAGAAGGTAAGATCGATCTTAAAGCAAAACCAACCTACCTTTCTGCTGAAGAAGAAGAGGAAAAGTTGATCGCTCAGGCAAACATCCCTGTTAAGGGAGATGGAACTATCGATACAGACAAGGTGATTGCCCGAATGGAAGGTGATTTCCCACTGGTTGATCCTAAATCGGTTCACTTTACAGATGTTGCTCCAAACCAGATCTCATCTATTTCGGCTTCATTGATTCCTTTCCTGGAACATGATGATGCAAACCGTGCATTGATGGGGTCGAATATGATGCGTCAGGCAGTACCATTGTTAATTGCAGACTCACCAATCGTGGGAACAGGATTGGAACGTCAGGTAGCTTCAGATTCTCGTGTATTGATCAATGCGGAAGGTGACGGAGTTGTTGAGTATGTAGATGCAAACATAATCACTATCAAATACGACCGAAGCGAAGAAGAACGTATGGTAAGTTTTGATGGAGATTCAAAATCATACAATCTTGTAAAATTCAGAAAGACCAACCAAAGTACTTCTATCAATTTGAAGCCGATCGTTAGAAAAGACGATAGAGTGAAAAAAGGGCAGGTACTTTGCCAGGGTTATGCTACAGAGAAAGGTGAATTGGCACTGGGTAGAAATATGAAAGTTGCCTTTATGCCTTGGAAAGGGTATAATTTTGAGGATGCGATCGTAATTTCTGAAAAAGTAGTTCGTGAAGATATTTTCACATCTATCCATATAGATGAATATTCACTGGAAGTTCGTGATACCAAATTAGGTAACGAAGAATTAACCAATGATATTCCTAACGTTTCCGAAGAAGCTACTAAAGATCTGGATGAACATGGAATGATCCGTGTAGGAGCCGAGGTCAAGCCGGGGGATATTCTTATTGGTAAGATCACTCCAAAAGGAGAGAGCGACCCAACTCCGGAAGAAAAATTACTTCGTGCGATCTTTGGTGACAAAGCAGGTGATGTTAAAGATGCTTCCTTAAAAGCGTCTCCATCATTACGTGGTGTTGTGATAGATAAGAAATTATTCGCCAGAGCTATTAAGGACAAACGCAAAAGAGCAAAAGACAAAGAAGATATTGCAGCTTTAGAAGCCGAATATTATGCTAAGTTTGATGCTTTAAAAGATATTTTAGTTGAAAAACTATTTGCTATCGTTGGCGGGAAAACTGCACAGGGTGTAATGAACGATCTTGGTGAAGTAGTATTTCCTAAGGGTAAAAAATATACTCTTAAGATGTTGAATGCTGTAGATGATTATACGCATTTGGTAGGAGGTACCTGGACAACCGATGATGATACCAACCATATGGTAGCAGATTTGATGCACAACTATAGAATTAAGGAAAACGACCTTCAAGGAAACCTGCGTCGTGAGAAGTTTACCATCTCTGTTGGAGATGAGTTGCCTTCAGGAATCTTAAAACTTGCTAAAGTTTATATCGCTAAGAAACGTAAACTGAAAGTAGGGGATAAGATGGCGGGACGTCACGGTAACAAAGGTATTGTGGCACGTATTGTTCGTGAAGAAGATATGCCTTTCTTAGAAGATGGAACACCTGTAGATATTGTACTAAATCCACTGGGGGTACCATCCCGTATGAATATTGGTCAAATCTACGAAACGGTTCTTGGATGGGCAGGTCAAAAATTAGGTCGCAAGTTCGCAACTCCTATTTTTGATGGTGCTACACTGGACCAGATCAATGAACTAACCGATGAAGCTGAGATTCCAAGATTTGGTCACACCTATCTGTATGACGGTGGAACCGGACAGCGTTTCGATCAACCTGCAACAGTTGGAGTGATCTATATGTTGAAACTGGGCCACATGGTAGATGATAAAATGCACGCACGTTCTATCGGACCCTACTCATTGATCACACAACAACCATTGGGTGGTAAAGCTCAGTTTGGTGGTCAGCGTTTTGGAGAGATGGAAGTTTGGGCATTGGAGGCCTATGGAGCGTCCAGTACATTACGTGAAATTTTGACGGTAAAATCTGATGACGTAATAGGTAGAGCTAAAACTTACGAGTCTATTGTGAAGGGTGAAGCAATGCCAGAACCGGGTCTGCCGGAATCTTTCAACGTGTTAATGCACGAATTGAAAGGTCTGGGATTAGACATCAGATTAGAAGAATAGAGCAACGCCCCTCTTTACGGGAGGGGTAGTTCTCAAACTTCAACCGGAGTGAAAAAACACTCCAAAAACAAATAACAACAAAGCATAGTACACAGCATTATGGCAAGAAATAAAGAAAACACAGTACAGAAATTCAATAAGATTTCAATTGGTTTAGCTTCTCCCGAATCCATTTTAGCGGAATCACGAGGAGAGGTTTTAAAGCCTGAAACGATCAACTACCGTACGCACAAACCGGAGCGTGACGGTCTTTTCTGTGAGCGTATTTTTGGTCCTGTAAAGGATTATGAATGTGCCTGTGGTAAATATAAAAGAATTCGCTACAAGGGTATTGTTTGTGACCGTTGTGGGGTAGAGGTAACCGAAAAGAAAGTACGTCGTGACCGTGTGGGACATATCAACCTGGTAGTTCCTGTAGCACATATATGGTATTTCCGTAGTTTACCTAACAAAATTGGATACCTTCTTGGACTGCCGTCTAAGAAACTGGACATGATCATCTATTATGAAAGATACGTAGTGATCCAACCGGGTATTGCTAAATATGAAGATGGAGAACCTGTTCAAAAAATGGATTTCCTTACCGAAGAAGAGTACCTGAATATTTTAGATACACTTCCACAGGAAAATTTATATTTGGAAGAGACCGATGAAAATAAGTTCATTGCGAAAATGGGTGCAGAGTGTTTAATTGATCTGTTGAATCGAATCGATTTAGATGAATTATCATACACCTTGCGCCATAAAGCAAATAACGAAACTTCCAAACAACGTAAGACGGAAGCACTAAAACGTCTTCAGGTGGTGGAAGCACTTCGTGACGCAAATAAGAACCGCGAGAACAAACCTTCGTGGATGATCATGAAAGTGGTGCCTGTGATACCACCGGAATTACGCCCATTGGTACCATTGGATGGGGGTCGTTTTGCTACTTCAGACCTAAATGACCTGTACCGTCGTGTAATTATTCGTAATAACCGTTTGAAGCGTTTGATGGAGATCAAAGCTCCAGAAGTGATTTTACGTAACGAAAAGCGTATGCTTCAGGAGTCTGTAGATTCTTTGTTTGATAACACAAGAAAATCTTCTGCAGTTAAAACAGATAGCAATCGTCCTCTGAAATCTCTTTCGGATTCCTTAAAAGGGAAACAAGGTCGTTTCCGTCAAAACCTATTAGGAAAACGTGTAGATTATTCGGCACGTTCGGTAATTGTTGTTGGGCCGGAGTTAAAGTTATATGAGTGTGGTCTTCCTAAAGATATGGCGGCAGAGCTGTACAAACCTTTTGTAATTAGAAAATTAATTGAAAGAGGAATTGTAAAAACCGTAAAATCTGCCAAGAAGATTATAGATAAAAAAGAACCCGTAGTATGGGATATCCTTGAAAACGTATTGAAAGGGCATCCGGTATTATTAAACCGTGCTCCTACTTTGCACCGTTTGGGGATCCAGGCATTCCAGCCAAAATTAATTGAAGGTAAAGCGATCCAGCTACATCCATTGGTCTGTACGGCATTTAATGCGGATTTTGATGGTGACCAGATGGCAGTTCACCTTCCTTTAGGTCCTGAAGCAATTCTGGAAGCGCAATTATTGATGTTGGCTTCTCACAATATCCTGAACCCTGCAAATGGGTCTCCGGTGGCAGTACCTTCTCAAGATATGGTATTGGGTCTGTACTATATGACCAAACTGAGAAAGTCTACAAAAGATGAAAAAGTACTTGGTGAAGGATTAACTTTCTATTCTGCCGAAGAAGCTATTATCGCTTACAACGAAAAGCAAGTAGATCTTAATGCCGAAATTAAAATACGTACAAAGGACTTTAATGAAGAAGGCGAACTTGTTTACCAGATCATTACAACTACTTTAGGTAGAGTAATTTTCAATGAGCAGGTACCGGAAGAAGCAGGTTATATCAATGAGGTTTTAACTAAAAAATCACTGCGTGACATTATTGGCGCTATTTTAGCGGTAACCAGTGTACCAACTACCTCCGTTTTCTTAGATGAAATCAAAGCACTTGGATATAAGTTTGCATTTGAAGGCGGATTATCTTTTAGTTTAGGTGATATTATTATCCCTGCTGAAAAACAAGGAATGATCGATAGTGCCAACGAACAGGTAGACAGTATCATCACTAATTATAATATGGGATTGATTACCAATAACGAACGTTATAATCAGGTGATCGATATCTGGACAGCTACCAACGCCGAGTTAACCGAGTTGTCTATGAAACGTATTCGTGAAGACCAACAAGGATTTAACTCTGTATATATGATGCTTGATTCCGGAGCTCGTGGATCTAAAGAACAGATTCGCCAGCTTACAGGAATGCGTGGATTAATGGCAAAGCCTAAAAAATCAAATTCTGGTGGAGGTGAGATCATTGAAAACCCAATTCTTTCTAACTTTAAAGAAGGGCTTTCAATTTTGGAATACTTTATTTCTACGCACGGTGCCCGTAAAGGACTTGCAGATACTGCACTTAAAACGGCAGATGCAGGTTACTTAACACGTCGTTTGGTAGATGTATCGCAAGATGTTATTATTAACATTGAAGACTGTGGTACCTTAAGAGGGATAGAAGTTTCCGCATTAAAGAAGAATGAAGAAGTTGTAGAATCTTTAAAAGATAGGATCGTAGGTCGTACGGCATTGAACGATGTATACAATCCATTGACCAAAGAGCTATTGGTAGGTGCAGGAGATCATATTTCTGAAGAAGTAGCGGCTACAATTGAAGCTTCACCTGTTGAAAGTATTGAAGTTCGTTCTGCATTAACATGTGAGGCCAAAAAAGGAATTTGTGCACAGTGCTACGGAAGAAACCTTGCTACCAATAAAATGGTACAAAGAGGTGAAGCCGTTGGTGTTGTTGCAGCACAATCTATTGGTGAGCCGGGTACTCAGTTAACACTACGTACTTTCCACGTAGGGGGTATTGCAGGGAACATTTCGGAAGAGAACAAGTTAACCGTAAAGTTCGATGGTGTTGCCGAAATTGAAGAACTAAAGACCGTAAAAGGAGAAGATGCAGATGGCAAGACGGTAGATATTGTTATTTCCAGAACTTCGGAGATCAAATTGGTCGATAAGAAGACAGGAATTATTCTAAGTACAAATAACATACCTTATGGATCCAGTATCTATGTAAAAGATGGTCAGGCATTAAAGTCGGGAGATGTAGTATGCCAGTGGGATCCTTATAACGGTGTAATTATCTCGGAATTTGCAGGTAAGATCAAGTACGAAAATATTGAACAGGGTGTTACCTACCAGGTTGAGATCGATGAACAGACCGGTTTCCAGGAGAAAGTGATTTCAGAGTCGAGAGACAAGAAGAAAATACCAACACTTCAGATATTAGGAAAGAAGGACGAAGTGATTCGTTCTTACAATTTACCTGTAGGTGCCCACCTGATGGTAGATGATGGTGATAAGATCAAGATCGGTAAAGTTTTAGTGAAGATTCCTAGAAAATCTGCTAAAGCAGGTGATATTACCGGAGGTCTTCCACGTGTAACCGAATTATTTGAAGCTCGTAACCCATCCAATCCTGCTGTTGTTAGTGAGATAGATGGTGTGGTTTCCTTCGGAAAGATCAAACGTGGTAACCGTGAAATTATCATAGAGTCTAAGCTGGGTGAAGTGAAAAAGTATTTGGTAAAATTAAGTAACCAGATTCTTGTTCAGGAGAACGATTACGTGAGAGCCGGTATGCCATTGTCTGATGGATCCATAACTCCCGAGGATATTTTACGAATCAAAGGGCCTTCTGCAGTACAGCAGTACTTGGTGAACGAAGTTCAGGAAGTATATCGTTTGCAGGGAGTGAAGATCAATGATAAACATTTTGAAGTTGTTGTTCGTCAAATGATGCGTAAAGTACAGATCGTTGATTCCGGTGATACTACCTTCCTTGAAAATCAATTAGCTCATAAAGATGATTTTATTGAAGAAAACGATAAGATCTTCGGAATGAAAGTGATTACAAGTGCGGGTGATTCGGAAAGTCTGAAAGAAGGACAGATAATTTCTCCTCGCGAATTGAGAGACGAAAATTCAATTTTGAAAAGAGCAGATAAAGCACTTGTGGAAGCACGTGATGCCGAAACTGCTACTGCTACGCCAATACTTCAGGGTATTACAAGAGCTTCACTGCAAACCAAATCGTTCATATCTGCGGCTTCCTTCCAGGAAACAACCAAAGTATTGAATGAGGCTGCCGTAAGCGGTAAAGTAGATGATCTGGAAGGATTGAAGGAAAATGTTATTGTAGGTCATAGAATTCCGGCAGGAACCGGTATGCGTAATTACGATACTATTATTGTAGGTTCCAAAGAAGAGTTGGAAGAAATGACCCGTGAGAAACAAGAAGTAAATTATAACTAATTATAATGTAAAGACTTGTGCTCTGGATGAGAGCGCAAGTCTTTTTAAAAGATTACAAATGTCTGATTCAAAAAAGCCAAAGCAACAACAGGGACAGATCAATATCGAATTGGATGAAGCGATAGCACAGGGGACATATAGTAACCTGGCTATTATCAATCATTCTGTTTCTGAATTTGTGATAGACTTTGTTACGATCATGCCGGGAGTGCCTAAAAGCAAAGTGAAGTCCAGAATTGTTCTAACTCCACAACATGCTAAAAGGTTCCTGAAGGCATTGAATGATAATGTAAAGCGGTTTGAAACTGCTCATGGTGAAATTAAAGATTACCAACAACCTCCCATACCCATAAATTTTGGGCCTACGGGAGAAGCTTAAACAAAAAAACCGCACTTATTAAAAGCGCGGTTTTTTTGTTTAAATGATATATTGACTTAACTCTTACTAAACTCACTTACAAAATGTAGCTTCACGTTGGGGTATTTGGATTGAGTCATCTGCAATGTAAATGCCGAGTCTGCAAAGAAAACCAATTGACCCCGTTTATCTTTGGCCAAAAACTTAGATTTAACCCTTTTAAAATCTGCGAATTCATCACTTTTAGGGTCTGTAGGGTCTATCCAGCACGCTTTATGAACATTCAGGTTTTCATACCTGCATTTAGCACCGTACTCATGCTCTAACCGATATTGGATTACCTCAAATTGAAGTGCTCCAACGGTACCTATTACCTTTCTTCCGTTCAATTCTAAGATGAACAATTGCGCCACTCCTTCATCCATTAACTGATCTATCCCTTTTTCCAGCTGCTTACTTTTCATGGGATCTGCATTGTTAATATACTTAAAGTGTTCGGGGGAAAAGCTTGGGATCCCTCTGTAGTTCATCTCTTCCCCTTCGGTTAAAGTATCCCCGATTTTAAAATTCCCGGTATCATGCAGCCCTACTATATCTCCCGGATAAGAGATGTCTACAATTTGCTTTTTTTCAGCAAAGAAAGCATTAGGGCTGGAAAACTTCAACTTTTTATTATGCCTAACATGAAGATAAGGAGTGTTTCTTTCAAAAGTTCCCGATACAATCTTTATAAAAGCAAGGCGGTCCCGGTGTTTTGGGTCCATATTGGCATGAATTTTAAAGACAAAACCGGAAAAATCGTTTTCATCCGGCTTTACTAAACGGGTGTCGCTTTCTTTAGGGCGGGGTTTAGGCGCAATCTCTACAAAGCAATCAAGTAACTCTCTTACGCCAAAATTATTTAGAGCAGAACCAAAGAATACAGGTTGTAATGTGCCCTCCAAATATTCATCACGGTTAAAGTCCGGGTATACTTCATAGACCAATTCTAACTCTTCCCGAAGTGTATTGGCAGCGTTTTCACTGATAATATTTTCTAATTCCGGATTGTTAACATCCTCAATTTTAATGGTTTCTTCTATATTTTTTCTACTATCACCACTAAATAGATTTACATTTTTCTCCCAGATATTATAGATACCTTTAAAGTCATAACCCATTCCAATAGGGAAACTTAGCGGTGTCACTCTAAGGTTCAGTTTTTGCTCAATTTCGTCCAGTAATTCAAAAGCGTCTTTCCCTTCACGGTCTAGTTTGTTGATAAAGACGATCATGGGGATATTACGCATTCGGCATACTTCAACCAGTTTTTCGGTTTGTTCTTCAACCCCTTTGGCAACATCAATCACAACAATAACACTATCAACAGCTGTAAGAGTTCTAAAGGTATCTTCTGCAAAATCCTTATGGCCGGGAGTGTCAAGAATGTTTATTTTAATGCCCTCATATTCAAAAGCCAAAACAGAAGTAGCTACAGAGATCCCTCTTTGTCTTTCAATTTCCATGAAATCACTGGTAGCACCTTTTTTAATTTTATTGCTCTTTACCGCACCTGCTTCCTGAATGGCACCCCCAAAGAGCAATAATTTTTCGGTTAAAGTGGTTTTTCCGGCATCGGGATGAGAAATAATTCCAAAGGTTCTTCTACGTTCTATTTCGTTTTTTAATGACATTCGTTTTTGTAAATATTTGAGCGCAAAGATACAGGTTGTTTTACGGTTAAAAAAAGGAAAATATTACAATAATGTTGATAAATCTTTCCTACAAATGAAAAATATTGTAAGCTGTTTAAAAAAGGGCATATACGTATAAACACGTACATATTCTTCCTACAAAAATACTAAAGAAAACAGGTCATTTTGTGCAGTTCAACGATATTTTTGAACAAGTGGGCTAATACTTTAGTTTTTGTAAGAATTTAACATTTATTCCTACGTATATTTGGTTTGATTAATTCGAAATCTATGCTGTTGGGGCAAGATCCAAATGAATTTTTTTACCTATAAAAGAAAGAGACATGAAAGTTTTTAGACTCGTTTCCCATGATGGAAAATCAAAACTGTTTTTATCACCGTTATTTATGGTGTTTATTGTTAGTATGTTTTGCATGCAAAGTATAGCGCAAAACTGTAATTCTGAGTTAAGTGTTTACCAAAATAGGGATGCACGATCAGCTAGTGAAAATGATTCTACTCGATTTCAGTTGGAGCTTACTAATAATACATCTGCATCGCAAACATATACGATTAAGGCAGTGAATTATAATGGTAGTTGTACTGTTGGAAACAATAAGTCTTTACGGTCTAATTCTAACATTAATCTTAACGTATCATTTATCCAACAAGGATCCAGAAGTAGTTCTAATTCTATAACAGTTCCTGCCAGATCCACGGTTAATTTTCTGGCTTCAGTTACGGTACCTTCAGGTACTCCTAAAAAGGAATGGAGCTGTATAGAAGTTCAGGCCAACTCCAATGCTTGTACGCAAGGAGCTGTTTCCACGATATTAAAAGTTTTTGTTTCAGATCCATTAGAAAATTAATAAAGGACAAGATAGTTCTAGCCAAAATACATAATAGGTTTAAACCTAAAAACTCATTTTATGAAAAAGCAATTACCCTCGCAAAATATACTTAACAAAAAGACAGTATTTTTAGTACTGTCCTTCTTTGTATTTAATCTGGCGTCGCTTTTTTCGCAAGAAATAACGCTTGATAAAGTAGCAGTTGAAAGTACATTGTGTAATCAGTTTGATATTACCTTAACAGTTACTGGTAATCCACCTCCAATTCCTCAGGAGGTGATTCTGGTTATTGACCGTTCCGGTAGTATGGGCTTTGATATTCCAAATGACCCTAATGAATCTATTGATTATGCAAAGGACGCTGCAATTGATTTTGTAAATAACTTATTTCTCGCAGCTAATAACCCTACAGGGGATAACAAGGTTGGAATAGTTTCTTACTCTACTTCAGCGACTCTGGATATTGGTTTGACAGATTCTTCAGGCCAGGCAAGTATTATTAGTGCAATAAATGGTCTTGTGGCAAATGGAGGAACTAATATTGCGGGCGGATTGGATGTTGCCGATACGGAAATGACAAACAACGGAACATTTGATTGTTCAACAGCAAGAAGTATAATTCTATTATCAGATGGTGTTACAAACCGTAGGTTAAATGGAGTAACTTCTTGTACAAGTAACCCTTCCGGTCCATTTCCGGCAAACAATACAGATTGTATGGATGATGCCATTAATGAGGGTATTGGAGCACAAACTACTACAGTAAGCGGAGATGTATACGAACAAACGATCTATTCTATTGGTCTATTTGGTGGTATTGACAATTCAAATGGACAAATTCCAGCTACGTTTACATTAGATGAAATCCAAAACGGTGGCTTATTTACCACAGAAAATGCGGCAGATCTTACAGGTATTTATAGTACTATTTTAGGTCAATTGGCACTGGCAGCAAAGGATGGGGTTATCACTGATGTTCTGGGTACCGGTTTTCAATTGGTAGCCGGTTCAATAAGTAACCCGGCCGATGCAACCTATAATGCAGGAACTAACACGATTACCTGGAATATTGGTGATGTTTCAGATGAAGTAAAAACATTAGAGTATTCAATTGAAGCCGTTGGAATGCAGGGTTGTGGTATTCAAAATTCGGGCTCAAGTCAAATGATGTATGAAGATTCGAGTTGCGCTATGCAAACCTTACCTTTCCCCAATCCACAAGTATGTGTTCCTTGTCCGGATATTTCAGATCCGACCATTGAACAGGTAGAATGTACCAATGAAATAAATTATTCTGCTACTTTCGACCCTGGAGTATGTACTCCATTTTCAGTTGGGTTCGAATGGGAATTTTTCCTGAATAATGTTTCTGTTGGAACAGCTTCAGGAAATACAATGGGAGACCTTTCCGGTACATTTGTTTATAACGGAGGCAGTCCTTTTGAAGGAGATTTTAGAGCCGAATTAGTTTATAACGGAACATATAATAATAGTTGTAACCTTCCGGCAGTAACTGTCGATTCAACAATTCAAATTTACTTACCTCCTGCTGCTCCTGTAAGTGGAGGAGATCAGGCAGAATGTGCTGCAAGCCCAAATATTCAGACATTAACAGCTACAGCTACTGTTCAACAGGGCCAAAGCGTTGCCTGGTATACTCAGGCTACCGGCGGAGCTTTAGTTCCGGACCCATCTTTAAATACAATTGGAAGTGTTACGTATTATGCGGAAACTGTTGATGGTGTAAGCGGATGTTCCAGTAATGATAGAATTCCTGTAACTCTTACATTATACAATTGTGCAATAGATATTGATAAAGTAGCTAGTCCAAATGATCCGAATAACTGTAACCCTGTTCCGGCCGGACAAGATATTGATTACACCTTTACTGTTACGAACCTAGGAAACATAGCAATTGAAAATGTTCAGGTTAATGACCCATTAATAGACGCTGTGAACCCAATTCCGGGCCCGGCTAGTGGTGATACAAATAATAATGGTGAATTAGACACAAATGAAACATGGATATACAATGCCAGTTACACGGTAACACAAGCAGACATTGTTAGCGGGCAAGTACAAAATACGGCAACAGTAGATGGTAGCGTCACTGGTTCATCTTCTTCTTTTAATGTAAATGATGATGATACTGAAACAGTTGCTTTATGTCAGAATGCCGAAATTTCAATTACAAAGGCTAGTACCAGTGCTACAGGTAATTGTAATTCATTCAATGTAAACGATACCATTGATTATACATTTACTGTTACCAATGAAGGAGATGTGGATATTACCAATGTGGTTGTAACAGATACAAAGCTAGGAGGAACTATTGCAGGTCCGGCTAGCGGAGATACAAATACGAATAATATTTTAGATGTTGGTGAAGTGTGGATATATCAGGCAAGTTATACTGTTACTCAAGCTGACATAGATAATGGCTCTGTTGTTAATACTGCGGAAGTTGACGGCGATACTGCGTTAGGAACTGTTA
>JANQOS010000050.1 GCA_028285705.1 Altibacter sp. | reverse complement strand
CACATTTACACTATCTGGCAATGTAAAAGAACGTTTAAACTTACTGTAATTAAACTCTTTGCGGGTAAATTTAGTATTGTCTTCAGTTTTGTTGGTTTCCTCTTTTTCATTTGAAACCTCTGAAGAAATCTTTAACAAATTTTCCTCGACTTCTATAGCAATTTTTTCTCGTTGCAATCCTGGGACTGCTACTTCGATCACAAAGTTCGCAAAATTCTCTTTAATATTTACCGCCGGAATGCTAAAGTTTTCATAATTAGGCACATCCAACTTATTCTCGGCAAAAATATCATCAAAAATTGATGGGAACCAACCGGTATTTCTTTTAACTACTTTCATATCATTTTAGTATTTAAGATTCAACTTTTTTTTACTGAAATGTATAAAGCAATTTAAAGTCCAAAGACAAAAACAAGACATTTTGACTTGATTCACAGCATTATAGCTGTCTTTTTGTCTTGTCTACAAGATTTCTGAAAAAATAATCTATTAGTTGTAGTAGGTCTGGAATATCTTGATCAATTCTTGAGAAGGAATGATCTTGTCTTCGTATTCGTCCATTCTTAGCAGAATTTGATCTACTGCTCCCGGGCGAATTCCCATTCTTAAACCAAAGTTTCGAACAGCAATAATTTCCTTATTGTGTGTTTCCCTATCGACATTCATCACCAGAACCAATTTATAGAAGTGTGTGATACGCTCAAGTTCTGTCTGTATGGGCCTGGATGGTAACGGATTTTCAAACAATTCTTTAACCTCTTCTAAAGGTATTTGCATTCTATCCGCCAGACGTAGAATAAAATCGTATTCTTCATCCGTAACCTTGTCATCGGCACGCGCTAAAACAATTAGATCACTTACAAGCGCTTTTTTATCATCTTTGTCCATTTTTCAAAAATAAAAAAATCCCGGGTGATGAAGCCGGGATTTTCTACAAATTAATTTTTTTTGTTATGTATTTGCCTTAAGCAATATAGGTAATTTATACTCTTTTCCTTTTGTTAAAGGGGTACTTAGTTTGTGGTAATTAAGGCGTGCCTTTACAAAGTTTTCAACGGTTTTGTACTCAGTATCTACAGAAAGTACTACCATCTCTCCGGCATCGTTCAACATAAAAGTAACAAAGGCAGAAATGTCTTCTTCCACTATAAAATCAGAGTCTGATAACAAACCTCTTATCTCTTCTGTAGTTGGGTTTTTCTTTTCTTTTGCTGGGATCGTTGCGGCTGAAGCAAAACTTCCTACCAATAGCACTGTGGCTAACAAAAATGCTTGGATTTTTTTCATAACTGTTCGATTTTAAAAGATTGATATATTATATAGACTATGCAATTGGAAGAAGTGTTACGCTTTTTTACACTTTTAACAGTACCTTAACGCAACCTTTACAAAACCAGGCATAAAAAAGCCTTCTCAAAACATGAGAAGGCTTTTGGAAAATAGTATAATAGAAATTATTTTGTTCCTTATGAAAGTAATGCCTGCACCTTATCCGCAGCTTCCTGAAATTCAATAGCACTGTGAACATCAAGTCCGCTGGTATCAATGATCTCTTTTGCAATATCTGCATTGGTTCCCTGTAAGCGAACAATGATAGGAACGTTAATGGTTCCCATATTCTTATAGGCTTCTACAATTCCCTGCGCCACACGGTCACAACGAACGATCCCTCCAAAGATATTTACAAGGATAGCCTTTACATTAGGATCCTTTAAAATGAGGTTGAAGGCAGTTTCTACGCGCTCTGCATCTGCAGTCCCTCCTACATCCAGGAAGTTTGCAGGTTCTCCACCCGCTTGTTTGATCAGATCCATGGTTGCCATTGCCAATCCTGCACCATTCACCATACAGCCAACATTTCCGTCAAGGTCCACATAGTTTAACCCCACTGCTTTGGCTTCTACTTCTACAGGGTTCTCTTCCCGAAGGTCACGCATAGCCTCATAATCCTTATGGCGAAATAATGCATTGTCATCAATACTAACCTTGGCATCTACAGCGATCACCCGGTCATCACTCGTCTTAAGTACCGGATTGATCTCGAATAATGAAGCATCAGATTGTATATAGGCTGTATATAAGGCACTTACAAATTTGGTCATTTGTTTAAAGGCCTGTCCGCTTAACCCAAGATTAAAAGCCACTCTTCTGGCTTGAAACGGAAGCAACCCGACCGCAGGGTCGATTTCTTCTGTAAAGATCAAGTGAGGTGTTTCTTCGGCTACGGTTTCAATATCCATTCCCCCTTCGGTGGAATACATGATCATATTTCTACCGTTTGCACGATTCAATAAGACACTCATATAATATTCCTCTGGTTCGCTGTCACCGGGATAATAAACATCTTCCGCGATCAATACCTGGTGTACTTTCTTTCCTTCGGCACTGGTTTGCGGAGTGATCAAATTCATTCCTATGATCTGCCCAGCAAGCTGTTCAACTTCTTCCAGGTTCTTCGCCAGCTTTACACCTCCACCTTTTCCACGTCCACCGGCATGCACCTGTGCTTTGATCACATGCCATCCGGTTCCGGTCTCCTCGGTCAATTTTTTAGCAGCGGTAACAGCTTCAGAAGCAGTAGTAGCAACAATACCACGTTGTATCTGTACCCCAAAACTGTTTAGTATTTCTTTTCCTTGATATTCGTGTAAATTCATAGTACGTGTTTCTCGTTTTCGGCTGTGCAAAAATAGCAAATGTTATAGGACTGGGCTAATCTTTTTTAAGAGTGTTTTTCTGAAATTGATTCCGAAGGAGAATAATTCAATATTTTATGGTTTTCTTATTAGAAAATCTTTCAATACCTCTTACTTTTGCGGCTTAATTTTAACTGAAATCATATGACTCGTCAAGACCTTTTAAGTGTAGTACAGGATTTCGAAAGTCCTGTGTATGTGTATAATGCTTCAAAAATTGAAGCGCAGTACAAACGTTTGAACAACGCTTTCAAAAAGGTGAAAAAGGTGAAGATCCATTATGCTGTAAAGGCGCTGTCCAATATTTCGGTTTTAAAATTACTGAGGTCATTGGGAAGTGGAATGGACACGGTTTCCATTCAGGAGGTACGCATGGCACTGGAAGCCGGCGTTGCGCCGGAAGATATCATTTTCACACCTAACGGGGTTTCCATGGAAGAAATAGAACGTGCTGCGGGCCTGGGGGTGCAAATCAATATTGACAATCTTTCCTTCCTGGAACAATTTGGAACGAAGTATCCTGAAATTCCCGTATGTATTCGAATCAATCCTCATGTAATGGCCGGAGGGAACACTAATATTTCTGTAGGGCATATTGATAGTAAGTTTGGAATTTCCATTCACCAGATGCCGCATATCAAGCGAATTGTTGAAAATACAAATATGACCATCAACGGTATCCACATGCATACCGGCAGTGATATCCTGGACATTGATGTGTTCCTGTATGCTTCGGAAATATTATTTCGATCGGCTATGCATTTTGACAATCTCGAATTCATTGACTTTGGCAGTGGTTTTAAAGTCCCTTACAAAGAAGGTGATATTGAAACCAATATAGAAGAATTTGGAGAAAAATTAAGTGAACGCTTTAATGCGTTTTGTAAAACTTACGGAAAAGAACTCACTTTGGCTTTTGAACCCGGTAAGTTTCTGGTAAGTGAAGCAGGAAAGTTTCTGGTGAATGTAAATGTGATAAAACAAACTACTTCTACCGTTTTTGCACAGGTGGATAGTGGTTTTAATCATTTCATTCGCCCTATGTTATATGGGTCACAACATACTATTGAAAACATTTCCAATCCAAAAGGCCGTGAACGCTTCTATAGCGTGGTGGGTTATATTTGTGAAACAGATACGTTTGCAAACAACCGCCGCATAGCCGAAATACGTGAAGGTGATGTGTTAGCCTTTGGTAATGCAGGAGCTTATTGTTTTACTATGGCAAGTAACTACAATTCACGTTATCGCCCTGCAGAAGTTTTGTGGCATAAAGGCAAGGCACATTTGATAAGGAAAAGGGAAACCTTTGAAGATATTATAAGAAATCAGGTTCCGGTAGAACTATAGCACAATTACAAAGCTCCTTTTTAGGAGCTTTTTTATTTTCCGGCAGTGGTCTCCAAAGGCTTATCGAATAACTATAAGCAACAAACTTCCTTTATAAAATCATTGCCACTTACCGAGTTTGAAACTTTTTCCAAATTCTACAGTCTTTAAAAAAACTAACTAGAGATGAATAAACTTATTTTAATCCTCTGCATACTGACGGTAGGCTTACATCAAAAATCCGGTTGTATAGCACAAACACCAAATGATCATTTAAAAGTGTTGAAAGAAGAAGGGATTGCTCCCATTGCGTTCGTTAAACAAAAACTAAAGAACCAAGATCTGATATTGTTTGATGATGCTTTACATAATGCGGTCGAGCCTTTTGACTTCTACAGGGAACTGATAAAAAACAATACCGGTGATTTTAATTATATTTTTCTGGAAATATTCGGAATAAATACCCAACCACTCATAGACGCATTCTTAGCAAATGAAACAAAAGACCCAACATTACTTTTAAAGGTATTTCAGGATAACTTTGGAGGGCTTGGCTGGAGGTATGAAACCTATTACAATTTACTTTCATCCGTATGGGATTTCAATCGCAACATGGCAGATACTTCAAAAAGGATACAGGTGATAGGTGTTGACCAACCTATTTATTGGGAAGCGATCCATACACGTGAAGCATATAATATCTTTCAAAAATCGCTTATTGGCAGAGATTATTTTATGTACAACATAATTCTGGAACATATGGAAGGGTTTGAGAAAAATAAAAAAGGGATTTTCCTTACCAATACCAGGCATGCTTACAAACACATAAAAAAATCTGAAGGAAGTTTCTATTGGAATTGTGGCACCTTTTTCAACCAATGGCATCCCGATAAGACCTACTCTATTAGGATCCACAATGTTACACTCTCCATTGAAGCTAAAAAAAAGACATCGGAAAATACTTCAACTGAAGGCATGGACAAACTAACATACCGTTGGGTCAAAATGGAAAATGGTACGTGGGATAAAGCATTTGAATTAAATGAAAACACTCCTGTGGCTTTTTCCCTTCACAACAACGTTTTTGGGCAGGCAGGATATGTTG
>JANQOS010000032.1 GCA_028285705.1 Altibacter sp. | reverse complement strand
AAGCGCGGTGATGCTAAAGATATTGATGTCGTTGCAGTTGGAAGTGGTATCGACCTGGCAAAAGAAGTTTCCCGCCTCCTTCCCGGAAGGCCAAAAGTTTCAATCTTTAAGAACTATGGTACCGCCATGCTAAAAAGTGGCACTATTGAAATAGAATTTGTAGGTGCCCGTAAAGAATCTTATCGTGAAGAGAGTCGGAATCCGGCTGTGGAAAATGGAACTTTAGAAGACGATCAGAATCGAAGGGATTTTACAATCAATGCTTTGGCACTAAGCTTACAAGATTCCAATTTTGGAGAACTTCTTGATCCGTTCAACGGGGTGGAAGACCTAAAGAACAGGACCATCCGTACACCTCTCGATCCGGATGTAACTTATAGCGATGACCCATTACGAATGCTAAGAGCCATCCGATTTGCAACACAATTGGATTTTAACATCGAAGAAGAATCCCTACGTGCGATCACCCGAAATGCCAAACGTATCGAGATCATCTCCAAAGAACGTATCGTTGATGAAATACACAAGATTTTGGCATCAGAAACACCTTCAAAAGGATTTGGATTATTGCATAAAACCGGATTGCTTCCTTTTATTTTTCCCGAACTGGTCGCTTTACAAGGCATAGAAGAAATTGAAGGGCAACGCCATAAAGATAATTTTTGGCACACCCTGGAAGTAGTCGACAATATTTCGCAGACAACACAAAACCTATGGCTTCGCTGGGCAGCTTTGCTACATGACATTGGTAAAGCTCCTACAAAGAGATTCGATAAAAAAATTGGATGGACCTTTCACGGGCATGAATTTGTAGGTTCAAAAATGGTCTTTAAACTTTTTAAAAGATTGAAAATGCCACTGAACGATAAAATGAAGTTTGTTCAAAAAATGGTATTGATGAGTTCCCGCCCTATAGTTTTGGCAACAGATGTCACCGATAGTGCGGTACGTCGCCTTATCTTTGATGCCGGTGATTATGTGGATGACCTGATGACACTATGCGAAGCAGATATTACCACTAAAAACCCGAAAAAGTTTAAAAAATACCAAAACAATTTTAAATTAGTACGGGATAAGATCGTGGAGGTGGAAGAACGCGACCATATTCGTAATTTCCAACCTCCGGTAAGTGGAGAAGAGATCATGGAAACCTTTGGGCTAAAACCATCTCGTGAAATAGGTATTATAAAAGATGCCATAAAAGAAGCTATCTTAGAGGGCGAAATTCCGAATGAGTATGAAGCTGCCAGGGAGTATATGTTGCAAAAAGGAGCTGAACTTAATTTAACACTAGCAAAATAATGTATCGTAAATCCGTTAAAGCCTCATTGATCTTAGTGTACCTGGTAATTATAGCCGGAGCAATGGTGCGCATGACAGGCTCCGGAATGGGGTGCCCGGATTGGCCCAAATGTTTTGGATATTATATCCCCCCCACAGAAGCTTCTGCTTTAGAATGGAAACCCGAAAAGTATTTTGAAAAAGGGAACGTTATCATCAAAGACAAGACCTTAAAGGTAGCAGCCGATGATTTTACAACTTCAGAAATATTTAATTCGGACAATTGGCTGGAATATACAAAACACGATTATGCATCTTTTAATGTCTGGCATACCTGGATAGAGTACATCAACAGGCTATTTGGTGCACTATCGGGACTTGCCATTTTAATAATGGCACTGCTTTCCTTAAAAAAATGGAGATTCGAAAAAAGAATTACACTACTTTCCTGGCTGGCAGTTGTTCTCATAGTATTTCAGGCATGGCTGGGTGCCACTGTTGTTTATTCGGTTTTAGCGCCGGTAAAGATCACGATCCATATGCTAATGGCATTGGTGATCGTTGCCCTTTTGTTATACTTGCTGTACATTTCGAAAGTAGAGCGGAAAAACTACAATGTTTCTCAGGGTTACAAGACCGTACTCATATTTGCCATCAGTTGTAGCGTCATACAAATAGCCTTAGGGACACAGGTACGGCAGTTTGTAGACGAACAGGTAAGCCTGGTGGGATACGAGGCAAAATCACAGTGGCTCACCAATCCTACGCTGGAGTTCTACTTTCACAGGACACTTTCCATATTGATCATCTTCATTCATATTGCACTCTGGTACTTTAACAGGGCCTATAAATATGGTTTTAAATTGATCAACTTCCTGGTGATCATTTTGGTGGCTGAAGTAATTACGGGTATTACAATGTATTATTTTGACTTCCCGTTCCTGTCCCAACCTCTACATCTGGTCTTTGCAGCATTACTTTTCGGACTCCAGTTTTATATTGTTTTAGAAGCATTTCAACAAAGAAATGAGTGGAAAAGTTCGTAACTTTGTCGACTAATTTTTAGCGAATGATCTATCGTCTTAGAATAATACTCGATACACACGAAGATGTTTTTCGTGATATCGAAATCGAGGCAGCTGCCTCTCTGGAGGATTTCCACAATGCGATCACACAAGCCTTTGGTTTTGGAGGACAGGAAATGGCCTCTTTCTATACCAGCAATGACCTTTGGGAACAAAAAGAAGAGATCGCTTTGTTTGATATGAGTGAAGAACCCGGAAGTGTCAGGGTCATGAACGAAACCTTCATGGAAGATGTAGTTTCGGAAAAACAAACCAAACTCATCTACGTATACGATTTTTTGAATATGTGGACATTTTTAGTGGAACTGGCAGAAATTGCCGAACCACAAATTGGAATGATCTACCCCAACCTTATGTTTGCACACGGAGAAATTCCCGAAGAAGCACCCGAAAAAGAATTTGTTGCGGAAGATAGTGACCTTACCGATTTTGATGATGATTTTGACTCTGAAGATTATGACAGTCTGGATTTTGACGAAAACTGGAACTAACCCCT
This sequence comes from Altibacter sp., assembly GCA_028285705.1. Classification (GTDB taxonomy): domain Bacteria; phylum Bacteroidota; class Bacteroidia; order Flavobacteriales; family Flavobacteriaceae; genus JANQOS01. Next base: position 1,522 of record JANQOS010000032.1, on the reverse strand, counting down.
TTCCCTTTTAATTTATTAATACTTAGTATACAACCTCAATGATCAACCTATTTACAACACACATTGCTTCGTTATCTATACACAGAGTTGGAAACAAAAGCCGAAACGAAGCCATATTCCTTTCTTCCGAACCTTATAAAATGGATGACGAGTTAACACCTCTTCTAAAAGAATTCTTTCTGAAACCATTTAGAGATAAGGAAGAGAATTACTTTCAATTTACGCATGAAGCCGACCTGGAATTCAATGAAATATATGCTATTGCTTCAGAGATCTTCCAACATCCCGAAACCATACATGAACAAAGTAAAAAAATAACAAAGCACCTTTTTGATCAATCCATACACCCACACATAAAAAGCGGAGAGGTCTATATCGCCTATTTGGAAAACATGCAAATTGACAATGAAAAAGTTGACGGAATAGGTATTTTTAAATCTGAGCTCAAACAGGAGTTCCTTCAATTTTCAGAAAAAGAGAACCAACTGGAAGCCTTTTTACAACAAGGGGTGAACCTTAACAAACTGGACAAAGGCTGCCTGATCTTTAACGTAAAAAAAGAAGACGGCTACAAAGTATTGTCTGTAGACAGTAATCGCTACGATGCCCGTTATTGGCTGGAGAGCTTTCTGGGCGTAGACACTTTTGAAGATGAAAATTTCTTTACAAAGAAATATTTAAAATTTTGTCAGGGTTTTGCTAAAGACGTGGTTTTTCCAGCCGAAGACAAAAAAGAAGAAGTACTCTTTATGAATCGTGCCGTAAACCACTTCGCGAAAAATGACACCTTCGAAGAAACTGCTTTTGTGAATGAAGTAATAGATAACCCGGACCTTATCCCCGAATTTAACCACTACAAGACAGAGAAAGCCCCCAAATACAGTATTGAGGACCTCACCTCCTTCCCTATTGCCAATACGGCCGTGACCGACGCGAGAAAGAAAATAAAGAATGTGATCAATCTCGATACCAACATCCAGATCAAAATGGATTTCATTAACCCGGAAAGTGCCGAAAGGTTTGTTGAAAAAGGATGGGACGAGGAAAAACAAATGTATTACTATCTGGTGTACTTTAATCAGGAACAAAAAAGTTAATTCATCTGTCATTCGGACTTGCCAACCAAAGCTTTAACAAAAATTGGAAGCACGAAGCTGGAAGCTTGAGGTGTCATTAAGGGCTGTCCACTAAGCGCAGTCGAAGTGAGGTCATAGCATCTTAGGGACTCCTCTTCCAACTTCTAGCTTCGTACTTCCAGCTCCCAACTTCAAACTTCAAACTTCCCTTCAAACAATAATTCCAACCTATTGTAACGAATTTCCTTTTGGTTCGTCATACTTTTAACTTTTAACCAAAAAAGATTTTTGTGCAATCCATACTCACCATTAACAACCTTACAAAGAAATTTGGCCCCATTACAGCGGTCAAGGACTTGTCATTTACAATTGAAAAAGGAAACGTCTACGGTATCTTAGGGCCCAACGGGAGTGGTAAATCCACAACACTGGGAATTGTTTTGAAC
>JANQOS010000016.1 GCA_028285705.1 Altibacter sp. | reverse complement strand
AAATGGGATGTATTTTCAGTTTTTACATAATTTCTATGATTCTAATGGTAAAAATGTTGCACGCTGTGAAATGATGGGCGGTTGGATAGATCTAAAGGAAAGAAAATTAAGAGGATTGCCGGAAGAATTATATGATAATTTAAATAGCATATTAAAAACAAAAGATTTTAAGATCCTCACTAAGGAAGACACGCGTAAGTTTGGTCAAATCCCAAAAGATATATAAAATAAAACCCCGCAATTTGCGGGGTTTTATTTTTTATTGGTTGTAAAAAAATTGTTCTCGTACAATTTTTCCATCTTCTACCTGATACACTCCAATTTCTGAAGATTGCGACCGTTGGCCACTGGGTTTGTGGGTAGTGTCCATCTCAAACTTTACACTAAACCAATTGTCAGCTACTACGGGATTACTTGCTTTACTACTGTGCACCTCGAAAGTTTCCTGCCACCATTCATTTTTTAGCAACTTCCTCCATACCATTGGAAACATTATTTGGTGTTCCTTCTGGTTCAATACTAACAATTTTCGGGCTGTATAACTCTTGATAACAACGCTGCCATTCTCCCTGGTTACACCAGGTCACTAAATTATTTGCGATCTCTTCAGTTTTCATAACTATATTATTTAATAAATTAGGACAGAAAAGATACAAAGAAAATGCTAACCATTTTTAGGTTTTCGAGTAGAAAGAAATACACCTATAAAAATAAGTGCTGCAGCACCTGCACGCAGAGGGGTAAGAGTATCTGCTCCGGCCATAATTGCAAAAAGGACAGCTAATAGAGGTTGTAAATAAATAAAGGCGCCAATGGTAGAGGGGCTTAATTGTTTAAGTGCATAAATATTAAAAAGATAGGTTAATACAGTTGTCGCAATAACCACAAAAGCCAGTTTCCAAATAGCATCAAAATTCAGTATGGACCATTCAACTTGAATAAGTTCTTGGATACCAATAGGTAAATTCATAAATACTGCAAAAAGGAAAAACAACTTCATCAATGTGATTGAACTGTATTTGGCAACCAAAGGCTTTACCAGAATAAGATAGGCTGAATATGAAGCAGCATTAACTATAAATAAAATGTTTCCCAGGGGAATATTAGGTGCATTGGCCTGAATCTTAATTCCAAAAAGAATAAGCACCAGAGCGCCGGCAAGCCCTAAACCAATTCCAACAGACTTTAACCAGGTGACCTTTTCTTTCAGAAAGATTGCCGAAAGAACTAATAGTAATACCGGAACAAGTGTTATAACTACAGAACTGTTTATAGGAGTGGAAAGGCTTAAACCCTTAAAAAACATGAGCATATTGAGGGCCATTCCAAAAAAGGAACAAATAATAATACGCCACCAATCCCTTCGCTCGATCTTTTCAGAAGGGAAAAAGAAACTAATTATCCAAAACAACAAAGCTGCACCTAAAACACGAAGTAAAATAAAGCCATAGGGCTGTATCACTTCCGGCATCAATCCTTTGGCAATAGTGTGATTTGCTCCGTATATGGCACTGGCGGCAGTGGCTGCTAATAAAGCTAGGGCTCTCTTATTCATTAGCTGTTTTAAAGTGAGGCTTTAATAGCTTCTACGGTTTTTTTGCTGTTTCCAACAAAGATTTGGTTATTATTTACAATGACGGGCCGCTGTAAAAAGGTATAATGCTCCAGCAATAACCTTTTAAAATCGCGCTCTTTTAAGTCTTCATTTTTCAAACCTCTTTCTTTATACAGTTTTGCCCGTTTGCTAAAAAGTGCTTCATAGCTTCCAGCTAGCTCTTTTAATTCCTCCAGTTGCTTTACAGTGATCTCTTCTTGTTTTATGTCTTGTTTAATAAAGGAAGAGGGAAGGCCAACCTCTTTTATAATACGTTTACAGGTATCGCATGTAGACAGATAGTATATTTTTTGCATTCTAATTAAAATTTAAAAACGGTTTAACTTCTCCCTTCGGAATTTCCAGTTCTATAGGGCCTGCAGCATAACTTGCAATATCATAAGGATTATACCTTAAAATGATACTTTCTTTAGTAACACCTATACTTTCAGGTAATGAAAAAATATCATTTTCAAACCAAAATCCGGTAGAATTAATAGCATCTCCATTTGGAATTTCATGAGCTTCCCGAAATTTTTCTTCAGCAAATTTTGTAAATGCCGGAAAATCCTTAAATAGCTGTTCCAAAGCAATTTTTTTTCCGCTTGAAGAATCAAGATTCAAAAAAGTTACCGAACCATATCCGTGTGCTCCACCCGTATAAAGATAATTTCTTAATTCAAGGCCTATCAAATCCTCAGAAATGTAGGTTTCACTAACAGAAATTTCGGCAAAATATTCAGCGGACATATCGGGGAATTCTGCACTGTGGGTCCTGTACATTTTTATGAAGCCACTAATAGCTTCAGAAATTGTAGGAGCTGTAGGTGCTTTCTCTTCATCTCCCATATAGAGGGATTCAATAACAAACCCCTTTATTTTTGAATTGATTTTTTCTGAAACAACTTCATCTCCCAAAGCCTTAACATAAGCAACGGTCACATCGGGGCAGGAAGTTGTTTTACAAATCTCCACATCAGCATCGGTTAAGCTTTCTGAAACAAATACCAAAGAAGTATCTTCTTTGCATCCAATGGCAAGACTTAAAAATAAAAACAGGATAGAAATTTTGTTATTCATACGTTAAAAATACTATAGATTTAGTTATAAAAAAGTAAACACTTACTTTTGTTTCTCAAAAATTGATGCAGATGAAATTTAATACAAAAACCATACATGGCGGTCAAGAACACGATAAGGCATATGGAGCTGTAATGCCGCCAATTTACCAGACCTCTACCTATGCTCAATCTACTCCGGGAGGGCACAAGGGGTTTGAATATTCCAGAACACATAATCCCACAAGAGCTGCTTTGGAGCGTTCTTTTGCAAGCTTGGAAAATGGAAACTTTGGCTTGGCCTTTGGTAGTGGCCTTGCGGCTATAGATGCTGTGATCAAACTGTTAAAACCTGGAGATGAGGTTATTTCTACAAATGACCTTTATGGGGGCAGTTACCGTTTGTTTACAAAGGTTTATGAAGATTTTGGAGTGAAGTTCCATTTTATAGGAATGGAAAACGCGGCTAAGATCAAAGACTATGTGAATGCAAATACAAAACTCATTTGGGTAGAGACGCCAACAAACCCAATGATGAACATTATAGATATTAAGGCAACGGCTGCAATTGCCGAAAAGCATCGTATTCTATTGGCAGTTGACAATACATTTGCAACTCCATATTTACAAAGGCCTTTAGATCTGGGAGCAGATATAGTGATGCATAGTGCAACCAAATACCTTGGCGGGCACAGCGATGTGGTAATGGGGGCTTTGGTTGTAAATGATAAAGACCTTGCGGACAAACTATATTTCATTCAAAATGCAAGTGGTGCCATTTGTGGCCCTCAGGATAGCTTTTTAATGCTACGTGGAATAAAAACATTACATGTACGTATGCAACGTCATTGTGAGAATGGAAAAAAAGTAGCAGAATATCTGCAAAACCACCCTAAAATCGATAAAGTTTATTGGCCCGGCTTTCCTGATCATCCAAACCATGAAATTGCAAAAGAACAAATGGATGATTTTGGGGGAATGATCTCTTTTGTAACTAAAGGGAACGATTATAATGAGGCTGTTAAGATTGTAGAAAATCTGAAGATCTTCACTTTGGCAGAAAGCCTGGGTGGTGTAGAAAGTCTTTCCGGACATCCTGCCAGCATGACCCATGCGAGTATTCCGAAGGAAGAACGTGAAAAAACCGGTGTTGTAGATTCATTGATCCGTTTGAGTGTAGGTATTGAAGATGTCGATGATTTAATTGAAGACTTAAAACAGGCAATAGGATAAAACCTAAAAGAATTGTTTAAAAAAAAGCCCGGATCATACGATCCGGGCTTTTTTATAATATTAAAATGTTTTTAATCCAGGTAATAAATATATCCAATATTCAACCAGTAAATCCAGTCGTTTGCTTTGTTTTCAGGGACAGGAACGGTTCCATTATTCTCTAAGGAAGGATTTAAGCCATCCACCCAGTTCGAAAAATAATATTGCCAGCGACTGTCGAGCATCAAATCACTTAAAGGTGTTAATTTATAACGTATTCCTATACTTCCCACAACAGACCAGGTAGAATCTCCCTCTTGCTGAAAAGAATTGATATATTTTGGAGGTGTGGTAATAGGAGTGTTCAACGCACCTAGTTCACTGTAAACTTCCGGGTCATAATTTACCCAATGTATACCAAAGCTCATAAATGGAGCTATTTTAAAGGCTCCGGCAGAAAAATCCCGAATACTTAAAGGGAAATACTCCAATTGAGAACCAATATCAAAAACAGTAGTAGAACCTTTCATGGCTCGTAATTGGTCTGCTGTAATAGAGGTCCGGTCAGGATCAACCCATTTACCAAAATGCTGCAGATTGGTTTTATGATAATCAATTTCGTTACGTACCTTAAAATGGTCGTTAAAAAAAGTATCACGGGTATAACAGTTACAGTCTGCTCTGTATGAAAAGTTGATATAGTGAATCAATCCAATACCAAAGCCAATATTTCCGGAATTGGTTTCAAAATCATTCCGCACTCCATAATCTGAATAAAAAGCGACAGGACCAGTGATAATTCCAACTTCGTGAGAGAAGCCAAATTGGCTATAAACTTCCTGTTTAGAACATATCAGAAAGAAAAATACCAATAACAAAATTCTGGTATTCATTGTATTTTAAGTTTAGATTGAGACGTAACAAATATATAAAAACATATCTAACAGCGAAATATTCTATTGTTTTTTAGTGTATTCGTAAAAAAAACGTGAACAATTTTGCCATATAAACTATATTTGTTCCCTAAATAACGAAAATGAATTGAAATAAGTATATTCTTACTTATTAATGATTCTAAAGCCCTATTATTTATGGGGATTCCTTATTCAAACGATTTTTTATAAAATAACAAAAAAACACAGATGAAACAGAGTATTAAAGACTTCATTTCTCAAGTTGAAAACACAAATCCTAATGAGCCTGAATTTATGCAGGCAGTTACAGAAGTAGCCGAAACGGTACTTCCTTTTATTGAAGAGAACGAAAAATATCAAAATAAAAAACTTCTTGAGCGTATGGTAGAGCCGGAACGTACTATTATATTCCGGGTGCCATGGACCGATGATAATGGAGATATACAAGTAAACAGAGGGTATCGTGTAGAATTTAACTCTGCAATTGGCCCATACAAGGGAGGCCTTCGGTTTCACCCATCTGTGAACTTAAGCATTTTAAAGTTCCTTGGTTTTGAACAAACATTTAAAAACAGCTTGACTACACTACCTATGGGTGGTGGTAAAGGAGGGTCGGACTTTAACCCTAAAGGAAAAAGTGACAAAGAAGTAATGCGCTTTTGTCAAAGCTTTATGACCGAATTATCAAGACATATTGGTCCAAATACAGACGTGCCGGCAGGAGATATTGGTGTTGGAGGAAGAGAAATTGGCTTTATGTTTGGACAATACAAACGTCTTCGCAATGAATTTACCGGAGTATTAACCGGAAAAGGATACTCTTATGGTGGTTCTTTGATCCGTCCGGAAGCAACAGGGTACGGAAATGTATATTTTGCTAAAAACATGTTAGAAACCCGTGGTGAGAGTTTTAAAGGAAAAACAGTAGTTATTTCCGGTTCCGGGAATGTAGCCCAATATGCAGCAGAGAAAACCATGGAATTTGGTGGTAAAGTAGTGACTTTTTCAGATTCTTCAGGATATATACTTGATGAAGAAGGGATCAATGAAGAGAAACTGGCTTTTGTTATGGAGCTTAAAAACGTAAAGCGCGGACGTATTAAAGAATATGTTGATAAATACCCTGCGGCAAAATATTTTGAAGGTGAACGCCCGTGGAGTGTTCCTTGTGATATCGCCTTGCCATGCGCTACTCAAAATGAATTAAATGAAGATGAGGCCAGAACATTAGTTAATAATAACTGTATCTGTGTAGGCGAAGGAGCCAATATGCCTTGTACACCTGAAGCTATTACAGTATTTCAGGAGGCAAAGATACTTTTCTCTCCCGGAAAAGCTTCTAATGCCGGAGGTGTGGCAACATCCGGACTGGAAATGTCTCAAAATTCACTTCGTTTGAACTGGACTGCGAAAGAAGTAGACGAAAAACTATACGGAATCATGGGTGACATTCATGCTGCTTGTGTGAAGTATGGAAAAGATGGTGACGGTTATGTGGATTATGTAAAAGGAGCGAATATTGCCGGTTTTGTTAAGGTAGCAGATGCTATGCTGGCTCAGGGAGTAGTATAATACTGCTACAGATAGGTTTTTGCTCTTTTTTATACAGAATAGTAAAACAATTTTAGAGTAAAAAAGGCTGCTTTAAAAAGGCGGCCTTTTTTCATTCCAATCCTGCAATAAATACTATTTTAGCATGTTATACTACTTGAAAAACGGTTCATATATGAAGTTACGGTTATCTTTATTCTTTTTACTAGTATCTTTTGGGATCATTGCTCAAAATTTTGAAAATCAATGGTCCGGATTTTTTTCTTATACTTCCGTAAAAAGTATTTCTCAAGGAAATGACCGGGTTTATGCAGCCGCTGAAAATGCGGTTTTCACGTATGACCTGAGCACACAGGAGTTAAAGACTATATCTTCAATCAATGGACTTTCCGGAGAATTAATTTCTACTATTTATTATAGTGAGAACTTTGGCCTATTGGTAATAGGCTACGAAAACGGACTAATAGAAGTGGTTATTGATGGAGATGAAGATATTTTGACAGTAGTAGATATTCTTGACAAACAAACCATTCCACCGGATAGAAAACGAATTAACCATTTTAACGAATATGAAGGTAATTTATACATTGCTACCCAATTTGGGGTTTCGGTATTCGATTTAGCAGCCCTGGAATTTGGGGATACTTATTTTATTGGAGATATGGGAACTCAGATAGATATTGTACAAACCACAGTACAAGAACCTTATATTTTTGCAGCATCTTCTTCAGATGGAATGAGACGCGCATTAGTTGCAGATGATAATCTTATAGATTTTGAGCAATGGACGACCATTATAGGTGGAGGTTGGAGAGGGGTTCAGACATTAAATGAGGAATTATATACAGTTAATAGGAGTAATACCGTATTGCGCTTTACTTCTGACGGAATCACAACTGCTGTTGAAAGTTTCAATGAAACGGTAGTAGATTTCAGTGTTGAAAATAGCCTTCTTACGATCACAACCCCTAATACTATCCAATCTTATACAGAAGGGTATGTGCAGCAAGCATTGGTGAGTTCAATACCCGATTTCGAATATGAATTACAATCCGGGTTGGCGTTCAATAACATATTTTATATGGGGACGACAGAGCTGGGAATGCTAGTCGTGCCTTTTGGAACCAATCAGGCACAACAGATTCTTCCGGATGGCCCTCTTTTGAACACTCCTTTTGCGATTGATGCTACCCCGGGGCAATTATGGGTTGGATTTGGAGAAGTAGATGTGAACTTTAACCCTTTTCCATTAAGTCAACGGGGGATTAGCAATTTGAAGGACGGGACTTGGACCAATATCATGTATGAGGACCTGGAAGCTGCTGTCGGATCGGAAGTGACAGATCTGGTGAATGTAAGCATCAATCCGGAGGACCCCGATGAGGTATACATGAGTTCTTATCAAAAAGGATTGCTTAAAATTAACGAACAGGTTCCCGGTGTACTATTCAATGAAAGCAACAGCCCATTGGAAATTCCACCTAACAACCCGGCAGCGGAGATAAGAATCTACGGATCTGATTTTGACAGGGAGGGCAATTTTTGGTTTGTACAATCCCGAATTAATGAAGGCCTTGTTAAAATATCACCTTCCGGGCAATTTCAAAGAATAGATATCTCTGCGGTTATTAATGCCGAAAATGAGATTGCATTAAGTGAGGTTGCGGTTAGCAGAGAGGGCTATGTGTTCTTTGCTGCGACAGAAAGCGGATTAATAGGCTACAATCCTACAACAGGAGATTTTAACCTGATAGGAGAGGATGTCGGTAACGGAAACCTGGCTTCCAATAATATCAGGGCGCTGGCTTTTGACAATCAAAACAGGTTGTGGATTGGATCTTTAAAAGGATTGCGTGTATTATTTAGTACCGGAAGTTTTTTTGAAGAAGGAGCTAATACAGATGCACAGGCTATTATTATCCTTGATGGAGATGTAGCTCAGGAACTCCTTTTTCAACAATCTATTACAGATATTGAAGTAGACGGGTCTAATAATAAGTGGATTTCTACGGCAACCTCCGGGGTATTTTATTTATCATCCAATGGCCAGGAAACATTGTTGCGCTTTACCAAAGATAATTCGCCTTTGCCTTCTAACAATGTGCAGGATATTACGATTGATGATCTAAACGGGACCGTATATTTTGCAACAACCAACGGTTTGGTAGCTTATAATGGCACTTCAACGGCTCCTCGCGAGAATTTGGAAGAAGTATATGCTTTTCCTAATCCTGTACGACCCGGTTTTACAGGGAATGTAACCATAGATGGATTAACGGCAAGAGCTAATGTGAAGATTACCGATATAGAAGGAAATCTCGTTTTTGAAGATACAAGTGAAGGAGGAAGCATTTTGTGGGATACCACTGCTTTTGGAAAGTACAGGGTTGCTTCGGGAGTATATTTGGTATTAATCACTACAGATGATGCTTTGGAAACAAAAGTTTCTAAAATAATGATCATTCGATAATGTTGGTCACTACCAGGGCACTGGTTTTTTCAGCCATTAAGTATGGAGAAGCAGACCTTATTGTTAGTTGTTTTACAGAAAAAGAAGGCTTAAAGAGCTATCTGTTGCGCAATGTTCTAAAATCGAAAAAAGGAAAGCTCAGGGCTTCATTCTTCCAGCCACTTACCCAGCTTGAACTTATAGCGGTACATAGAAACAAGGGAACATTGGAAAGTATTCGGGAAGCAAAGGTATTGCACCCCTACCAAACACTTCATACCAATGTTATAAAGTCGGCGATGGTTTTGTTTTTAGCCGAAATGCTTAAGAACGCTGTTAAAGAAGAAGAGGTCAATACGGAATTGTTTCGATATTTGGAACAGTCCTTACATTGGTTGGATCATCACGATGACATTGCTAATTTTCACATTCTTTTTCTTCTGAAGCTAACAGCTTATTTAGGTTTTTATCCTGATGCATCAAATATTGAGGGCCAGTACTTTAATTTAATGGAGGGTAATTTTCAACAAAATGCATTGGGGAATTATTGCGAAGAAGGAGAAGCTGTAGAAGCATTTAAAGGGTTTTTCGGCATAGATTTTGATGCAATTTTGCAAATTAAATTGCCAAAAAAAGTACGTTTAGCTACGCTAAATTTGCTTTTAGTGTATTATCAATTACATTTGCAGGGCTATAAAAAACCGAAGTCTCTTTTGGTACTTCATCAACTATTTTAACTACTATGCGCTTACCCTTATTACTCATCGTATTTGTTATTTCATGCAACGCAGTAATATCCCAAACCATTCAAGTTTTAGAAGAAGATACCCGCGAACCCATCCCTGGAGTAGCGATCTATAATAATGAAAAGACCAAAAGCGGAGTAACGGATTTTGACGGATATGTAAATATTTCAAATTTTTCGGATACTGAGGTCATTAACTTTCAGCATATCTCACACATAAATAGCGCTTTTAGTAAACAAGAAATTGTTGCCGCCGGAAATGTTGTCTATATGATACCGGATGCCAGTACACTGGAAGAAGTGGTACTTTCGGTAGCAAAATTTGGGCAACAAAAGAAAGACCTTCCACAGCAAATAGCAAGCCTTACCTCTGCAGATATTCAATTTACAAATCCGCAAACGGCAGCAGACCTTTTGGAAAGCAGTGGACAGGTTTATGTGCAAAAAAGTCAATTAGGAGGTGGGAGCCCGTTAATACGAGGATTTTCTACCAATAGATTGTTAATTACTGTCGATGGAATACGCTTCAACACAGCTATCTATAGAAGTGGGAATGTACAAAATGTAATCTCTATAGACCCTTTCTCTATAGAAAGAACCGAAGTGATCCTGGGTCCCGGAAGTGTAGTCTATGGAAGTGATGCAGTAGGTGGTGTGATGAACTTTTATACCAAGAACCCTAAATTCTCTTTTGAAGACGGGGTCACTTTTAGCGGAAATATAAATGCACGTTATGCCACTGCCAATGAAGAAAAAACAGGGCATGTTGATTTTAATTTTGGAGCCAAGGAATGGGCGTTTTTAACAAGTGTAACCTTTAGTGATTTTGGCGATTTGAAAATGGGAAAACATGGCCCGGATGATTATCTGCGCCCGGAATATGCAGAAACCATTGATGGAGAAGATGTAGTGGTCACTAATCCCGACCCTCGTGTGCAAGTACCTACTGGATACAGCCAGATCAATGCAATGCAAAAAGTGCGTTATATGCCTTCGGACAACTGGAATTTTGACCTGGGACTGTTCTATACAACTACAGGAGATTATCCGCGCTACGACCGGTTGATTAGAAGAAGAAATGGTAATTTAAGGGCAGCTGAATGGTACTATGGACCGCAAGAGTGGCTTGCAGGGAATTTACAGGCCAGAAATAAGCCCTCAGATGTCGGGATGTATGATGAAAGCATTGTAACACTATCGTATCAGCGCTTCAAGGAAAGCAGGAACGATCGTGATTTTGGCGATACAATTTTGTTTGAGACCGATGAAACAGTAGACGCCTATAGTGCAGCCTGGGATTTTGAAAAAAAATTAGGAAAGGAAAACCTCTTGTTTTACGGAGTGGAGTATGTTTACAATAGAGT
>JANQOS010000189.1 GCA_028285705.1 Altibacter sp. | reverse complement strand
CGTCAAACCGACCTGGTAGTTGCCGCGGCGAATACCGGAAAGGTGGTGAATCTTAAAAAAGGGCAATTTATGAGTCCCGAAAGCATGCAACATGCAGTTAAGAAAGTAACCGATTCCGGTAATGATCAGGTAATGATTACGGACCGTGGAACCATGTTTGGCTATCAGGACATGGTCGTTGACTTTAGAGGGATTCCAACCATGAAGCAGTATGCCCCCGTGGTTTTGGATATAACACATAGCCTCCAACAACCCAACCAGTCTATTGGTGTAACCGGTGGCCGGCCGGAAATGATAGGTACCATAGCACGTTCGGGTATTGCTGCAGGAGTAGACGGCCTTTTTATTGAAACTCATTTTGATCCGGCCAATGCAAAAAGTGACGGAGCAAATATGCTGGATATAAGTAAATTGGAAAAACTACTGACAGATCTGGTGGCCATTCGAAAAACCATCAATCACTTATAGTACTTTTTATCCCTTAAGGAATAGGCCTCTTTTATAAGATCGAGTAATACCTCCTGGTCAATATCTTCCGGTTTTCTATAACGCAATGATTTAAAATGTTTTCTTCCCTTGGAAACCAGAACCTCCAAATGTTTTGTAAGGTGCGCGCCATGCCAAAAGACCAGATCAACATATCCGTTGGTACAGTTTAAATAACAAAAAGGAAGCTTCCCATCTACACAATAGTAAGGTACTTTCCATTTGTATTGGAGGACCGCATCCGGTACGGTAGTTTCAATTACCACCTGTAAATGCAGTAATATAGAGCGAAATGGTTCTGACTGATCAAGTATATAGCTTTCTGCGGGATTCATTAATGCTAAGATACTATTAATTAAAAAGCCCTGCTATTTAGCAATAGCAGGGCTTTTTAAACTAATGAGAATTTGGCTGAATTCAAATAAATTAGTTTTTAATAAAGAAGGGCTATTCAATAAAGAGTAGCCCTTCTAAAATCGCTTTTTTTAACTCCCCAATTAATTAAGCTATACAAAGATGCGACGATTGTAAATTATGTACAAGAGGCATATCCCCCTTTTTGTATAGGGGTTTTTCCTGTTTTTTATTGCTACTCCAAATAAAAAAAGTTGCTCGAGGTGAACAACTTTTTAAATAACCGTTTTTATTAACTCCCCAATTAATTATATAACGATTAAAACGTCTTATGATTAGATATAGATCATCTCTTTAAGACACTCAAATATGCAAATAAACTTATATGTAAAGCAACAGGGTTTTTCCTATTTTTGCTACAGGGTTTTTCCTGTTTTTTGCAATTCAATACACTAAAGGTCAATAAATAAGCTATTAAAAAAAGGTTGTTCAAAATTGAACAACCTTTTCCCATTTCAGCTTATATTAATTTTCCCAATTAATTAAGCCACTTAAATATCCGTTTATCCAAAACAATCTACAAGAGGAAAACTCCTATATTTTCATAGGGTTTTTCCTATACCTAGAATTGTTCCAATAAGTAATTGATCAAATCCGTAGTGGTAACAATACCAACCAATTTGGTGTCATCCACAACCGGGATCGCATGAAATTCTTTTTTTGCAAGAATCTCTGCAACTTCCTTGATGGTAGCAGTTGAAGGGACACTAACCAGGTTCTTTGCCATTACCTGTTCAATGGTAAACATATTATATACAACTGTGTCTACTTCATGTTCTTCTTCATCCACCGCATCTGCAAAACTAATACGCAACAAATCTGTATAGCTTAACATCCCGGAAATAGCGTCGCCACTTACAACAGGAATATGCCTTATCTTATGCAATTTAAATAGGTGTTCGGCCGTCTCCAGGCTATCTTTATGGTTTAATGTGATCACATTTTTGGTCATTATTGCGGAAATTGGCGTTCTTTTTTTCATAATCATTAAAATTTGAATTTGATATTAAATTTCGCAAACAAATGGCCAAGAAAATATGACAAAAATCATTTGCAGGTAAAATTGAAAAGGAAGTTTTAGTGAAATATTAACACCTGGTTATTTTGAAAATCTAAAAGATTCTTCTTACTTTGTTTTTCAAAGTACTTTTGTTATGACCGAAAAAGATTATTTAAAAGACATCAGCGAGATCAAAGATCTAATGAACCGTTCTTCACGGTTTATCTCACTTAGTGGCCTCTCGGGTATCTTTGCCGGACTCTACGCAATTGCAGGGGCAATAGTTGCTTATATATTTGTTTTCCCAAAACCGGGAGAATATCTATACATTCACAGTTGGAATTTTAAGATCGCATTGCTGTTATTGGCCTTAGTAGCAATTTTTAGTATTGTAACCGCTTTTTTATTGACCTCTAAAAAAGCTAAAAAGGACAACGTAAAAGCATGGGATACCACAACAAAACGACTACTTATTAACTTTTTAATTCCGTTAATTACAGGCGGTATTTATATTATCATAAAAATTAATAGTCAACATTATGGCCTTACAGCCTCTTTAATGCTGATCTTTTACGGATTGGCACTTGTCAATGCCTCAAAGTATACCGTTGGAAATATAAAGTACCTGGGGTATGCTGAAATTGTTCTCGGACTTATTTGTGCTGCGTTGCCCGGCTATGGATTCTGGTTTTGGATAGCCGGATTTGGATTATTACATATCCTGTACGGAAGTTTGATGTATCTTCAGGAAAAAAAGGTGTAATTGTGGGAATTATTGATAATATAAATAAATTATTCGATCATCGAATACGCCTGGGGATCATGTCCATTCTGGTTGTTAATGACAGTGCCGATTTCAACAGGTTAAAAGAACTGCTGGATGTGACAGATGGAAACCTGGCGAGCCATCTGAAAGCTTTGGAACAGGCTAAATATATCCTGGTGGAAAAACAGTTCATAGGCAGAAAACCCAACACACGTTACAGCGCTACCAAACTTGGAAAAATCGAATTTAAAAAGCATATCGATGCTTTAGAAAAACTGATCAGAAAATAATACTATTTTTTTATTAATTCACTTTGAAATACAAAGTACTTTAAAATTTTAATTATGGAACAAAAAAGAAGCAAATTTGGAAACTGGCTACGTAACTCAATTACAGCACGAATGCTAATTGTTGGTTTTTTATTGATCGTACTGTTAATACCCCTGGAGTTTGTAAAAAGCCTTATCAATGAAAGAGCATATCGGCAAACAGAAGTAATACAGGATATCAATGGGAAATGGGGTAATGAAGTTCTTCTATCCGGACCCATACTCAAGATCCCGTACAAAACCTACAAAGAAGAAAAAATCTACAATGAAAAGACCAAAAGCTACCAGGTAAAAACAGAGGTCCTCTATAAAAATGCGTATCTGCTTCCGGATTCAATGTTTATAGATGCTAATGTAGATTCCAAACCTTTAAAACGCGGAATCTATGAATCTGTAGTATATACGGCAGATATGAACGTAAAAGGAAACTTTCCGAAAATAGATTTTTCCGAAAAGAACATTACAACAGACGATATCCTCTGGGATAAGATTACCGTAGAGATAAGGACTTCAAATTTAAAAGGTATCAGAAATTCCATGCAGGTCACCTTAGGTAATGAAAACCTCTCTATGAACCCGAAATATGGCCAATCCTACCTCAACGTAATAGAGAGCGAGATCATTAAAACCAATTTTGCCGAAAATGATAACACAATTCCTTTTTCATTTGATATAAAGATCAATGGAAGCGGAAGCCTTAAATTCGTTCCCATAGGAAAAGAGACCGAAGCAAGCATGAATTCAGATTGGCATTCTCCTAGTTTTGACGGGCGTTATTTGCCGGATGACAGCACTAAAGAAATTACAAAAGACGGTTTTCATGCAGATTGGCAGGTATACCAGATAAACCGTCAATTTGAACAACAATTCTTTGGTACTTTGCCTGACCTAAGTTCTTTTGGATTTGGGACCAGCTTCATTATTCCTGTAGACGAATATCAAAAAAGTGAGCGTACTGCCAAATACGGATTCATGGTCATTGGACTTACCCTTCTCGTCTTTTTATTGATCCAACTGGTAAGCAGGATCTACATTCACCCTTTTCAATATGTAATGATAGGCCTGGCACTGGTCATGTTCTATACGTTACTAATATCCATATCAGAACACAGTTCATTCTTAAAAGCTTACGCCATAGCCGGAATTTCGGTTTTAGGGTTGATAACCATTTATTCCAGGGCCATTTTAAAAGGATTTAAATTCCCTTTACTGGTCTGTACATCGCTGGCATCTTTATACGGATTCATTTATGTGATCATACAACTGGAGAATTACGCATTGCTGGTAGGAAGTATAGGCCTGTTTGTGATCCTCGCCATTATTATGTTCGCTTCACGAAAGATCGACTGGGGAAACGATTAAAGATCGAAGTGGGGAGATGTAGGTATGAAGTCAGGAGCTAGAAGTCGGAAGTATAAGGTGGGGAGTTGGAAGTCTGTAGTTTTATTTTTAAACATTTTTACTTCAGGCTTCAAACTTCTGGCTCCTATCAATTAAACAACATACAATGAAAAAATACCTGCTGTCTTTCCTTATTTTATTGATTGTGGAAATTGCCATTGCCGTATTTCATTTTCATCCTTTTGTAAGAGGATTCCTAGGAGATGTATTGGTGGTCCTATTGCTTTTTTCCTTTCTGAAGCTCTTCTTTTCCATCGCTTCAGAAAAATTAGCAATCGGAATTCTGCTATTTGCATTTACGGTAGAACTACTTCAGTTTTTCGATCTTGTTGAAACTCTTAATATCCAATCAAAATTGTTACGTATCGTACTGGGCTCTGTTTTTGATTGGTGGGACCTACTTGCTTATACAGTTGGTACAGTTATAATCTTTGTCTTTGAATATAGAAACAGTCTTAAACAATAAAAATCCTTCACTATATCTTTTAGGAAATCAATCTTCAAATTTAATTTTTTCCATCGACATAATCCTGAAGGTACGCATAACGCTCCGTAAGAGTGCCTTGATGTGTGGTCATTCTCGCGCGTTCCAAGATCCCTTCCCTGTCATCATTAAAAAAAGCGGGAATAACCTGCTCTAAGAACATGTCTCCAAAGCCTTCACTGGCATCTTTGGGCAATTCGCAGGGTAAGTTATCCACTGCCATAACTGTGATCGCGCCGGGAGTGTTAAAAGCTGTTTCTGTTTCGGTACTTGGATCATAGCCATAAAACGGTTCGGCAATGGTCGAAGCGCGAAGTGTGCTCGCTACTGGGCCATCCACATCACAGGATATATCTGCCACAAGGTTGATATTGAAATCGGGATGCCGGGCATCTTCCCTTGTAAACAAAAAAGGAGCGCCGCTGCCATAAAAATGGCCGGCGATAAATACATCACTTACTTTGGCGTACGGCATAAAATTGCTTTCATAACCGGAAGGGTCTTTATAGAATTCGTACTTATCCCCTGCTTTTCCATCTTTACGTCGGTTGTATTCCATCACATCAATAAGGCAATATACTGGTTCCGAAAAGGAAGATGTAAGATATACCGCATCTGTTACTTCTTTGATCTTTAGATGGTCCAGGATCTCCTTGGCTCCCATAGCCACTTTTCCGGTTCCGGATAAGATGATCCGTAATTGTTGTGGAAGGGTGATCTTATCCAATTCTGCTTTTACCGCATCGAGATCGGCCAGGGTCTCTACTTTGGGTAACTCGAACAGGCCATCCCTTAATCCTAAGGCACGGAATCCGTTATAAGCACCTACCAGCCCCGCATAGCGACCAAAACCTATTAACCTGCGGCCGTTTCTGTTTATAATGGTCTCATGGTCATAAAGTTCAATTTTTTTATCGAGAATGGCTTTTAATAATTTTCGGTTATAGGGTTGTTCTTTTATGGTATGGCTGAAGAAAAAGTATTTTTTACCGGGTATCAACGCATCTACAGGGACTTCCTTTACGCCTAACATGACTGTGGCTTCCGAAACATCTTCCTTCACCTCAAAACCTGCTTCGCGATAGGCTTCATCTGGAAAAATACGAATATCCGACGCTTCTGCTATGATCTTCGCTTCCGGAAATGTTTGCCTGACTTCCTGGCATTTTTGGGGTGAAAAAACGACACGGCGATCGGGTGGATTTTTACGTTCTTTGATGATTGCGAAGGTGATAGCCATTTGGAATGCTTTTTGTTATTTTTTACTGGCGGCAAAGATAGTGTTTTTAGTGTAT
>JANQOS010000184.1 GCA_028285705.1 Altibacter sp. | reverse complement strand
GAGATTGTAATTGCGCTGTTAGGGTAACAGAGATAAATAGTAAAAAAATGATCGATAAATGACGTTTCATAGCGTGATTGATTAATTAGGTCGTTAAAGCTAAGAAACTATTCTGAATTTGAAATTCATTTTTTTAAGATTAACGTATCTTTAAAACTTAAAGTCATTAAAGTGACTATTTTTGTGTCAGTTTTCTAAAAACATCTATGCCAATACAAACCATTCCGTATACCAATACCGGTTATTTTTCGAAACTAGTCTGTGATTATCTGGCTGAAAAGGAATCCCTGCGTCCGTTATACCATCATTTTCCGAAGCCTGAGAATTTTGAATCACAACTGAAAGAAAAACAATCCTCTTTTTCTTCAGAAAACAGAAAGGTACTGGTAGAACAGCTACAACTTCAGTATAAGGGGTATACGATTTCCGAAGCTACACAGAAAAACATTAAAGCACTTTCGGAAAAGCATACATTTACGATCACTACCGGGCATCAACTTAATTTATTTACAGGCCCCTTGTACTTCTTGTATAAGATATTTTCGGTGATCAATCTTTCTGAAAGGCTCAACAAAGAACATACGGCGTACCGTTTTGTTCCTGTGTATTGGATGGCGAGTGAAGATCACGATTTTGACGAGATCAATTACTTTAATCTCTTCGGAAAAAAGGTACAATGGGACAGAGACAGTGGAGGTGCGGTAGGAGAATTATCAACGGAAGGACTGGTGGAGGTACTGAAGGTTTTAAGGTCTGAATTGGGAGAAAGTGAACATGCTCGTACACTCACCTCACTGTTCACCGAAGCCTATACAAAACACAATAACCTAGCTGCTGCTACCCGTTATCTGGGAAATGCATTATTTGCCGAATATGGCCTGGTGATCATCGACGGAAATGATACCGAATTGAAAAAGGCATTTGTTCCGTTTGCAGAGAAAGAACTGACCGAAGAATTGTCCTTTCGGAAAGTAACCGAAACGACCCGGAAGCTTACCCAATTAGGATATGGCGCGCAGGTGAATGCGCGTGAGATCAATTTGTTCTATCTGAAGGAAGGCATACGCGAACGGATCATAGAAAAGGAAGGCACTTATTTTGTGAATGAGACGGATATTTCGTTTTCGAAAGAAGAAATTCTCAAGGAACTTCACGATTATCCGGAACGATTCTCACCTAATGCATTGCTGCGTCCGTTATATCAGGAAGTGATACTGCCCAATTTGTGTTATATAGGTGGCGGTGGAGAGCTGGCATATTGGTTTCAGCTAAGTGATTATTTTGAATCGGTTTCCGTACCATTTCCAATATTATTATTACGGAACTCTGCCTTATTGGTTCCTGAAAAGATTTCGGAAAAACTAAAAAGGCTCCATGTAACGATTCCTACTTTGTTCCTTAAACAGCAGGAGCTTATTACAAAGCATACGCATCAGTTATCAGAAATTGATATTGATTTTTCTTCACAGCGAAAGTTTCTACAGCAGCAGTTTAAAGATCTGTACATATTGGCGGAGAAAACAGATGCTTCATTTGTAGGGGCTGTCGCGGCTCAGGAAAAGAAACAGTTGAATGGTTTGGCCCATTTGGAAAAGCGTTTGTTAAAAGCTCAGAAGCGGAAACTGGGAGATGAACTGAAGCGTCTCACATTGTTGCAGGATCAGTTATTTCCGGATCAGAGCCTACAGGAACGCAGCATGAATTTTTCTGAATTTTACCTGCAATACGGGGATCGGTTGTTCTCGGAACTAAAAGAAAACCTCGATCCACTGGCAAATGAATTCACCATTCTGTCGCTTTAAGATTCTTGTTGAAAAACTTCCTTATTTTTTTGCTAAAGATTTAGCCAAATTACTTTTTTAATTTACTTTTGCCTATGCAAAACAACGTCCTCATTTTAGATTTTGGATCGCAGTATACGCAGCTTATCGCAAGGCGCGTTCGGGAACTGAATATTTACTGCGAAATCCACCCTTACCACCACATTCCGGAGAATTTAGAAGATTTTAAAGCAGTCATTTTATCGGGGAGCCCGTTTTCGGTGCGCGCCGAGGATGCTCCGCATCCCGACCTTTCCCGTATAAAAGGACACAAACCGCTGTTGGCGGTTTGTTACGGCGCGCAGTACCTCGCCCATTTCAATGGCGGTAGTGTGGAGCCTTCTAACCTTCGGGAATATGGCCGAGCAAAACTATCTACCATTATTAACAGAAATGGTTTGTTTGCCGGTATACAGGAAGATACACAGGTATGGATGAGTCATAGTGATACGATAGCGAAACTTCCCGAAAAAGGAGTGCGCATTGCAAGTACGGAAGATGTGGCAAATGCTGCTTATTATATTGAAGGAGAAGATACCTACGCTATTCAGTTTCATCCTGAAGTGTACCACACTACAGACGGAAAACTGCTTTTAGAGAACTTCCTGGTACATATTGCGGGAGTAGAGCAATCCTGGACCCCTGCAGCTTTTGTAGACACAACAGTACAGTCTTTAAAAGAACAGGTTGGAGATGATAAAGTAGTATTGGGACTAAGTGGCGGTGTAGACTCTACGGTAGCTGCCATCCTGTTACACAAGGCTATTGGCAAGAACCTATATTGCATCTTTGTGAACAACGGTTTATTGCGTAAAGATGAATTTAGTAATGTATTGGAGCAGTACAAAGGAATGGGGCTTAATGTGAAAGGCGTGGATGCTTCGGCACGCTTCTTGAAAGCCTTGGAAGGTGTGAGCGACCCCGAAGCAAAAAGAAAAGCAATAGGAAATGCATTTATTGAGGTGTTTGACGATGAGGCACACCTGGTTGAAGATGTACATTGGCTGGCACAGGGTACCATTTATCCGGATGTGATCGAAAGTGTTTCGGTGAACGGGCCTTCGGTAACCATTAAATCACATCACAATGTGGGCGGATTACCGGATTTTATGAAATTGAAAGTAGTGGAACCGCTACGAATGCTCTTTAAAGATGAAGTAAGGCGCGTAGGAAAAGAAATGGGTATTGACCCTGAACTATTAGGAAGGCATCCCTTTCCGGGCCCCGGATTGGCCATCAGGATATTGGGGGATATCACTGCCGAAAAAGTTTGTATATTACAAGAGGTAGATGCCATATTCATCAACGGGCTGAAGAAATGGGACCTCTATGATAAGGTCTGGCAGGCCGGAGCCATATTACTTCCGGTACAAAGTGTTGGTGTGATGGGAGATGAACGTACCTACGAAAAGGTAGTAGCACTAAGGGCTGTTGAATCTACAGATGGTATGACGGCAGATTGGGTGAATTTACCTTATGAGTTTTTGCAGGAAATGAGCAATCATATAATAAACAGAGTAAAAGGCGTTAATAGAGTAGTGTACGATATTAGTTCTAAACCACCCGCCACCATAGAATGGGAATAATATGAGGTCAATTATCTATATAGCGCTTATTTGTATTTTCACTACTGGCTGTGGTGCTACGGTACAACAAAATTATAATACACATACCGTACAGAAGGGTGAGACCATTTACAGCATTGCTAAAAAATACAATATCACCGAAGCAACCATCTACACACTAAATCCGGATGCCAGAAACGGTATACAAACCAACACGGTATTGATCCTTCCCTCAGCCGATATTATAAATTCTTCTGAAGACCAGATACGGTTTAAAATGCACCGGGTAAGAAGAAAAGAAACACTTTTCAGTATCGCACAGCGCTATAATATTCAGGTGGACGATATTAAAAAATACAATAAGGAACTGTATTCGCGACAGCTTAAAAAGGGAGAGAAAATTAAAATTCCTATCGGTATAAAAAAGACCTCCACCAATGTTGTTACTAACGAAACCAACACAAATTCTGAAGCTGCCAAACATACCGTTGTAGCAAAAGAAACAAAATATGGGATTGCACGTAAATATGGAATCACAGTTGCCGAACTGGAAGCACTGAATCCAAATATGGGAGAAAACCTTCAGATAGGAGCCGTATTGAATGTGCCTGATGTATCTGTGGTAGATTCTGCAACTATTGAAGATGAAAAATATGATTTTTATGAGGTAAAGGCCAAAGAAGGCTTTTACCGCCTAAAAGTAAAATTGAACCTATCCAAAGACGAAATAATAGCCCTAAATCCCTATGCGAAAGACGGCCTGAAAGAAGGGATGATCTTAAAGATCCCGAAAGAGAATATAGATAGCGTAGCAGATGATATTCCAATTGTAAATCTCGAAGACTATATTCTAAACACGCAAAAGAAGAACATCGCTCTAATGCTTCCGTTTCGATTGAGCAGAGCCGAAAGCGATTCTATCAATGCAAATAAGGAACTGTTAAAGAATGACGCCACGTTGCGTATTGCCCTCGACTTCTACAGCGGTGTTTTAATGGCTACCGAATTTGCAAAGGACAAAGGTATTTCTGTAAACCTAAATGTGTACGACACCGAAGCAAGAGAAAGTAAAGTAGGCGCTATTATTTCCCAAAACAATTTTGAAGATATAGATGCCGTTATCGGCCCTTTGCTTCGTAAAAATGTTGAAAAAGCGGCCTCGGAATTACGCAATACCAGCACACCGGTTTTTTCACCGTTAAGTAACAGGGAAATAAAGATATCTTCCAATCTGTTTCAAACACTACCTACGGAAGAGATGCTTAAGAACAGGATGATGGAATACCTAAAGGAAAATGTTGCAGGCAAGAATGTAGTGCTTATCAGTGACGCTAAAAAGGCAGCTTCCAAACAAGCCGTTCTTTCGACTTTGGGAACCGTGAAAACGCTTTCTCCACGCGAAGAAGGATTTCTATATGCTACCGATATTGAAGGAAAGATCGATAAAACCATTGAGAACTGGATCATTTTAGAATCTACAGACCCTGTGGTAATAAGTAATGTTGTGGGGCTTTTAAACGGAATGCCGGAAGAATACAGGCTGCGTTTGTTCACTTTGGATAAGAATGACGCCTATGATTATCACGATGTTTCAAACGTACATCTGGCCAAGTTGGGCTTTACTTTTCCATCGGTGAACCGCAGTTATAATTACAAAGAAAAAACAGCTTTTCTTACCAGTTATAAAAATCAATATGGTGTGTTACCCAATCGGTATGCGGTTCGAGGGTTCGATGTGACCTACGATGTATTGCTGCGTTTGGCATCTGCAGAAGATGTTTACGATGCCATTGACAGTAAAGTAGAGACTGAGTATATCGAAAACAAGTTCCGTTACACTAAAAAGATGTTTTCAGGGTATCAGAACAATGCACTGTATATTATAAGATATAATAATGACCTTCAATTTGAAGAAGTAAAATGAGTACAGCAAAAGTAACCTATCTGGGTAATCTCCGCACCGAGTGTGAACACCTGAAGTCCGGAAATACATTTATTACAGATGCTCCAACCGATAACAATGGTAAGGGAGAAGCTTTTTCCCCAACAGATACAGTAGCTACAGGTCTGGCCAATTGTATGCTTACCGTGATGGGTATTAAAGCGAGAAGCCTGGGAGTACCCCTGGATGGTACAACAGCAATGGTTACCAAGACCATGGCAAGCGACCCCCGTCGTATTTCTAAGATCGAAGTGGTTATGAGCCTCCCTGCAAATATTGATGACAAATCGCAAAAGATACTGGAGAATACCGCCAATACATGCCCTGTCCATTACAGCCTTCATCCGGATATTGAGCGAGTTGTGACCTTCAATTGGGGATAGGATACTCAATAAATTCTCACAAATTCCGTTATTGCTTTTATGCGACGACTACTGGCCATAGGTATTATTTTACTTTGTTTTTCTTTTGCTCCGGAAAACGATTCCGAAAAGATCCTGTGGAGCGAAACCGAAAAACTCACCTGGGACGACTTTCAAGGTACTCCTAAAGAAGGAAGCGATTATGTGGCAAGTACCAATTCGGGAATATCCTTTTCATTTTCATACACCAAAAGAGAAGACAGGATCGATTTTGATTACACCATAGAGAGTAATTTCTACCCCAAACTGTCATGGTATAAGCGAGGGGCCGTTTCCGATTATATTCTGAAACACGAGCAAACGCATTTTGATATTTCCGAACTGCATTCACGTATGTTAAGAAAAGAAATGGAAACACGTACTTTTTCGGATAATATAAAAGAGGAAGTACAGGATTTGTATCAAAGTATTGAAACCCGGAGAAAAGAAATGCAACGACGCTACGATAAAGAAACCGACCACTCACAGATCTCTGAAGCCGAATTTGCGTGGAGAGATTTTGTAGCAGAACAACTCACAAAACATGAACGCTGGAAATAAGCCGGATGCCAAACACCTTATTGAACTGGCAAACTACAAAATGCCATTTGGTAAATATAAGGACCAATACCTTGTAAACCTTCCCGAAGCTTATTATGCCTGGTTTCAGCAAAAAGGATTCCCGGAAGGAAAATTAGGGCGTTTGATGAAGGAAATGCATGAAATTAAAATGAATGGATTGGAAGACCTGCTTAGAAAGCTCATTGAAAAGAAATGATCTTTTTAAAGAACGGGTATTCCTTCAATATTTAACGAGCAACATTTCTTCCTTTCGGCAATAAATTCCTACCTTTGCATCCCGTATAGCTAATTCAGCAAGATTGCACATGAACACTACAAAGTACATCTTCGTTACGGGCGGAGTATCATCTTCATTAGGTAAAGGAATAATCGCAGCATCACTGGCTAAGTTATTGCAAGCCAGAGGATATCGCGTGACCATCCAAAAACTGGACCCTTATATCAATGTAGACCCCGGTACGCTGAACCCTTATGAGCACGGAGAATGTTATGTTACGGATGATGGTGCAGAAACCGATCTTGACCTGGGCCATTACGAGCGTTTTTTAAATGTTTCTACCTCGCAGGCCAATAACGTTACTACCGGCCGGATCTACCAAAGTGTTATTCAGAAAGAACGCCGGGGTGAATTTTTAGGTAAAACAGTACAGGTGATTCCGCATATTACCAATGAGATCAAAGAACGTATTCAATTATTGGGTAATACGGGAGACTACGATATTGTCATTACTGAAATAGGCGGAACCGTAGGGGATATTGAATCCCTTCCTTATATAGAATCTGTGAGGCAGCTAAAATGGGAACTGGGAGATGATAATGCGCTGGTAATTCACCTTACCTTGGTGCCTTACCTGTCGGCAGCGGGAGAGTTAAAAACAAAACCTACCCAGCATTCTGTAAAAACGCTCATGGAAAGTGGGATTAGAGCGGATATCCTGGTCTGTAGAACAGAACATGAACTTTCTGATGACCTGAAGACAAAACTGGCACTTTTCTGCAATGTAAAAAAAGATGCGGTGATCCAATCCATAGATGCATCTACCATTTATGATGTCCCTAATATGATGCTTCGCGAAGGCCTGGACACGGTAACGTTGAATAAACTCAATTTAAAGGATGCCAAAGAACCTGATCTGGACCGTTGGAACCAATTCTTACAACGTCATAAGAACCCAAAAGGAAAAGTGCGTATTGGGCTAATTGGGAAATATGTAGAACTTCAGGATAGCTATAAATCCATTTTAGAATCTTTTATACATGCCGGAGCAGAAAATGAAGTAAAAGTTGAAGTAGTATCCATACATAGTGAGCATATAGATACCAATACCATTGAAACAACACTTTCCGATTTAGATGGTATCTTGGTAGCTCCCGGATTTGGTGAGCGGGGAATTGAAGGAAAGATCGAGGCCGTTCGCTATGCACGTGAAAATAATCTGCCGTTCCTTGGGATATGCCTTGGAATGCAAATGGCAGTGATCGAGTATTCCCGGAATATATTGGGAATAAAAGATGCCAACTCTACCGAAATGAGCAAAAGCACTCAAAACCCGGTGATCGACCTGATGGAAGATCAAAAAAGTGTTACCAACAAGGGAGGAACCATGCGTTTAGGTGCCTGGGAATGTGAATTGAAAGAAGGGAGTATTGTAGGAGGCGTATACAACTCAAAAATAATAGAGGAGCGTCACAGACACCGTTATGAGTATAACAATGATTATCGTGAACAACTGGAAAATGCTGGAATGGCAGCAACAGGTATAAACCCTGATACCGGCTTGGTAGAGATCGTTGAGATCCCTTCGCACCCATGGTTTGTTGGGGTACAGTATCATCCGGAATATAAAAGTACGGTAGCGAACCCACATCCGTTGTTCGTAGCGTTTGTAAAAGCGGCACACGAACACGCAAAAGAGAAGTAAGCGACAATTTGGCGTATTCTTAAAACAGGCGGGATTATTGATTATTGAAAAAAGCAAAAGAAATTAATTGCTTCTGAAGAATACTTCGGAAACATCTATAAAATATGGAACAAAAGAAATTTGACAAAAACTCGTTATTAGGATTTTTACTGATCGGAGGAATTTTGATCTGGATGATGTACATTCAGAAACCCGCTCCGGAAGAAAATAAAGGCGAGCAACCTAAGACCGAACAGCTAACTGAGGAGACCACATCTTCAGAAAATACTACTACGGCCGAAACCACTCTCCAGGATGCTACTATAGAACTTACTGCAGCAAATGCAGAAGATTCCCTGGCACTGGATAAACTTAAAAACCGATTGGGCTCCTTTGCATATTCAGGAACATTACCTTCGGCAACAGATGCGACTACTGTACTGGAAAATGAAGTTCTTTCATTGACGATAAGTAATAAAGGAGGATATATCACCGAAGCCAAATTAAAGGAACATACTACATATACAGGTGAGCAGGTTTATCTCATTAAAGATGATAACACTTCTTTGAATCTTCAGTTTACTTCAGAGAACAGATTGCTTAACACCAAAGACCTGTACTTTGAACCGTCTTTGACCAAAAATGGAGAGAATGATGTGTTGACAATGCGTTTAAAGACTTCGGAAAACGCATTTATAGAATATAGATATGAACTATTGCCCGGCGAATATATGCTAGGGTTCAATATTCGTTCGCAGGGCCTGGAAGGGGTTATCAATACCTCACAGCCCATGTACCTGGATTGGGAGTTGAAAGGGTTCCGCCATGCAAAAAGTATTACTTACGAGAACAGATATTCACGCCTGACCTATGAATATGAAAATGGTGACGACCATTCAAAATTAAGTCCGGCGAGTGATGATGAAGAAACAGAGAAAGATGTGACCTGGATGAATTTCCGTCAGCATTTCTTCAGTTCCATGTTGTTGACAGATACCCCTTTTAAAGAGGTGAAACTCACCTCTATTGATTTTGTTAAGGATGAAGAGGTCGATACGGTCTATACAAAACAGTATGGAGCTAAAATGTTACTGGAACCCAAAGGAGGAGGCTTGTCCTATGATATGAATATGTATTACGGGCCAACCGATTACCAGATATTCAAAAAATACGGCCGTAACTTAGATGAAGCAATGCCATTAGGTTGGGGGATATTCGGGATGATCAATAAATATATCATCATTCCGTTATTTGGATTGCTGAGTGACTTTTTACCTGCAGGAATCGCTATTATTGTTTTGACCATTCTAATAAAACTGGCATTATCTCCGGTACAATACAAACAATATTTATCGCAAGCCAAGATGAAGGTTTTAAAACCGGAGCTGGATGAAATACGTGAGAAGTATGGTGATAATAAAATGAAGGTTCAGCAGGAGACGTTGAAACTGCAGAATGTGGCAGGAGCAAGTCCCTTAAAGGGTTGTTTGCCGGCCTTATTGCAAATACCTGTCTTTTATGCTTTGTTTACATTTTTCCCGACTGCTTTCGATCTGCGGCAGAAAAGTTTCCTTTGGGCAGACGACCTGTCCAGCTATGATACGATTGCAGAATTACCGTTCCATATTCCGTTTTACGGGGACCATATAAGTTTATTCCCTATTCTTGCATCATTGGCCATCTTCTGGTATATGACAATGACGATGGGGCAAAGTATGCAAACACCACAACCGGGAATGCCGAACATGAAAATACTAATGTATATATCTCCTTTGTTCATGTTAGTGTTCTTTAATAATTATGCAAGTGGATTATCCTTGTATTATTTTGTATCCAATTTGATCACCATAGGTATAATGTTGGTCATTAAGAAGTTTATCATTGATGAAGAAAAGATCCATGCTAAGATACAGGACAATAAGAAGAAGCCTAAAAAACAGAACCGTTTTCAGCGAAAAATGGCAGATATGATGGAGCAGGCCGAGCAACAAAAGAGGGCTGGAAAAAGATAATGAAAGCTCCCGCCAGGGAGCTTTTTTATTGAATTTGGAATACGGGTCAATAGAATTAAATTTCTTTCGTTTAAAGAATACACATTACTAGATATGAGACTATTTTTTTTGATTTTTTCCGGAATCGCCTTCGGTACCACAACACTATCTGCTCAAAGTGATATCAACCAAATGGATGCGGATGGTAAACGGCATGGTGTTTGGAAAAAGATGTATCCGGGTACGAAACAGCTTAGGTACGAAGGTACTTTTGAGCACGGCAAAGAAGTAGGTACCTTTAAATTCTATTGTGAGAAATGCAAGGACAGGCCTACTGCCATTAAGAAATTCAATGCTAAAGATAATATTGCCCATGTTCAATACTTCACTATGAAAGGTAAACTCGTAAGCGAAGGGAAAATGGACGGTAAAAACAGAATAGGCGAGTGGATCTATTACCAAAAAAAGTCCGGAGATGTTATGACGAAGGAAACCTATGTTAACGGAAAGCTCGATGGAAAGAAAATAACCTATTACCCCAATGGAAAGGTCACAGAAGAGCTCAATTATGTAAACGGGCAGATGGAAGGACAGAATAATTACTATTCTCCGGATGGAATACTCATTAAAAAATTAAAATACAGGAATAACCAATTGCAAGGTGAAGCTACTTATTACGACGCATATGGAAATGTTGTGATCGAAGGATTCTACAAAGACGGAAAAAAGCACGGCTTGTGGAGGTACTATAAAAATGGTAAGATAGAGTTGGAAGAAATCTATCCAAAGCCCTTAAAGAAAGCAAATTAACTTTCAAAAAGCGGCTTTTAGCTGCTTTTTTTATTTTGTAACTTTGCACACTTAAAATTATGAAAAAAGAAAGAGTTGTTGTTGGATTAAGTGGAGGTGTAGACTCCAGTGTAGCTGCCTATCTTTTAAAAGAGCAGGGCTACGAAGTGATTGGCTTGTTTATGAAGAACTGGCATGATGACTCTGTGACTATTTCTGACGAATGCCCCTGGCTGGAAGACAGCAACGATGCTATGTTGGTTGCCCAAAAGCTTGGAATTCCTTTTCAAACAGTGGATCTTAGTGAACAATACAAAGAGCGTATAGTTGATTATATGTTCAATGAATACAAAATGGGTCGTACGCCTAATCCGGATGTATTATGTAATCGCGAGATCAAGTTTGATGTTTTTCTGAAGATCGCTCTCGACCTGGGCGCAGATTATGTGGCTACAGGCCATTACTGCCGTAAAGCGACTATTACAAAGGACGGCAAGGAGATATATCAATTGCTTTCGGGTAAGGATCCTAATAAAGATCAGAGTTATTTTTTATGTCAGCTGTCTCAGGAACAACTGGCAAAGACATTATTTCCAATTGGAGAGCTGCTAAAGCCGGAAGTACGTAAAATAGCTTCGGAGCAAGGATTGATCACTGCAGAGAAGCGCGATTCACAAGGGTTGTGCTTCATTGGTAAAGTAAGGCTCCCCGAATTTTTGCAACAACAATTGGCACCCAAAGAAGGAGTGATCGTTGAGGTTCCTTCAAATTTTTCGGCATACCGGAAAGAAAGTCCTGAGTTTACTTCCGAAGAAGATAAACTGAAATATTTTTCAGAAAAAACACACTACTCCAAAACGGATGGAAAAATTATTGGTACACATCAGGGAGCACATTACTTCACCAAAGGACAACGAAAAGGGTTGGCAGTTGGAGGTACTAAAGAGCCCTTGTTCGTGATCGATACCGATGTGAATGAAAATGTAATATATACAGGCCAGGGAAAGGACCATCCGGGGCTTTACCGTTACGGATTATTTGTAAAGGCCGAAGAAATACATTGGATTCGGGAGGATCTGTCTTTAAAGGAAGACGAGACTATGGAGGTGATGGCACGAATACGTTACCGACAGCCTTTAAAAAAAGCAACTTTGCATCAAACAGTTTCAGGTCTTTATGTTATATTTGAAGAGCAACAATCTGCCATTACGGAAGGACAATTTGTATCCTGGTATCAGGATGACGAATTACTTGGCAGTGGTGTAATATCCTAAATTAAAAAACTATGAAAAACGTACTACTTTTATTCGCCTTTTTATTAATTCAGCAGGGCTTTGCACAAACACAGGACGCTCTTGTCTTTTTTGCGGACAAGGAAGGCGTGGCTGCCGCTTTGGCTAACCCGATTACTATTCTAACTCAGGACGCCCTAGACAGAAAAGCTTTACATGATGTTGTGATCGATGAACGTGACGTTCCTGTGAATGAGAATTACATTACTCAAGTTAAGAATGCGACCGGAATCACCGTACATGCAAAGTCTAAATGGATGAACTGTGTATATGTAAGAGGTACTCAGGCCAATATCGAAGATCTGTTGAACCTTTCTTTTGTAACTGCTGTCGAATTTGCCGATAAGAGTTTAAACCCTTTTCCGGTAAACCAATCCGTAGGTGATAAATTTGAAATGGAAAATCAGGAAAGCCGAATCATTTATAACTATGGAGCTGCTTCTAACCAGACTGAAATGATCGGAATAGATTATGTACATGAGCAGGATTTTACAGGTAGCGGAATGGTAATTGCTGTTTTGGACAGTGGTTTTCCAAACGTTTGGACCAACCCGGCCTTTTCACATATTGTAAATGACGGAAGATTGCTGGGAACCTATGATTTTGCTGAAAGGCAAGTGAATGTTGATGGAACGGGCTCACATGGAGCAAGAACCTTTAGTGATATAGGTGCTTTTATACAAGACCAATTTGTTGGAACTGCTCCTGAAGCTTCCTTCTATTTGTTCAGAACCGAATATGGCCCTACCGAGAACCCTGTTGAAGAAGCATGGTGGGTAGAAGCTTTGGAAAGAGCAGACAGCTTAGGTGTAGACGTTACCAATACTTCTTTAGGATACCAGGATTATGACAACCCAAATTACGACCATACATACCAGGATCTGGATGGACAGACCACAATTGCGGCACGTGGTGCCAATCATGCTTTCGATAAAGGAATGTTGTTGGTTACTTCTGCCGGAAACGATGGAGGAGGCTTTAATTATGTGGCAACTCCGGCTGATGCACCTGGAATTTTAACAGTAGGTGCAGTAACGGCATCGGGGAATTATGCTTCATTTAGCTCAATAGGCCCAACCGTGGATGGACGTGTTAAACCGGATGTAATGGCGCAGGGACAGAATGCTGCTGTTGTAAGTCAGAATGGAAATGTAACTACAGGTAATGGTACTTCTTTCAGTTCGCCAATTATGGCCGGTGCTGTTGCAAGTTTATGGCAGGCAAGGCCCGAATTAAAAAATTATCAAGTGATGCAGATCGTACGTGAATCGGCACACTTATTTAATAATCCCACTCCTCAAATGGGTTACGGGATCCCTAATTTTGAAGATGCATATAATTCACTTATCAATTTAGGAGTTGAAGATCAATTACGGGAAACACAATTCGCATTGTATCCTAACCCTGTTGTAGATAAATTGAATATTTCTTTTCCGACAGGAGCTTCAGAAGCAAGAATTGCTATTTACAATGTTCTGGGAGAAAAAGTAATGGAGCAAAGCATTACAACAACGAAGAATGTTTTAAATGTTGCTGAATTATCCTCCGGAATGTATATAGCAAGTATAACATCCAACAATAAAACAAATACATTTAAAATAGTTAAAAGGTAGTGCAAAACCGGGTTACACAACTTTTTAATGTTAAATACCCAATAATTCAGGCCGGCATGATCTGGAACAGTGGCTGGCGCCTTGCCAGTGCTGTGAGTAATGCCGGGGGCCTTGGCCTGTTGGGAGCAGGCTCTATGTACCCTGAAGTACTTCGTGAGCACATTGTTAAATGTAAAAAAGCTACTGATAAGCCCTTTGGCGTAAATGTACCGATGCTCTATCCGGACATCGATAAGATCATTAATATCATTATTGAGGAAGGGGTGAAGATCGTTTTTACATCTGCAGGAAATCCGAAGACATATACTTTAAAATTAAAAGAAAACGGAATCACAGTGGTTCACGTTGTGAGCAGTGTAAAATTTGCTCTGAAAGCGCAGGATGCCGGTGTGGATGCTGTTGTTGCCGAAGGTTTTGAAGCAGGAGGTCACAATGGCCGTGAAGAGACCACTACTTTTACTTTAATTCCCATGGTAAAAGAACAATTACAGGTCCCTGTAATTGCAGCCGGAGGAATAGCTAATGGCCGTGGAATGCTGGCTGCCATGGTTCTGGGAGCAGATGGTGTTCAGGTAGGGAGCCGTTTTGTCGCTTCAGAAGAATCCTCAGCACATATTGCTTTTAAAGAAATGGTGGTAGCTGCGAAAGAAGGGGATACTTTACTTACTTTAAAGGAGCTGGCTCCCGTGCGAATGCTTAAGAACAAGTTCTTTGAAGACGTAATGAAATTGTATGCTACAAATCCTTCAAAAGAAGAACTACAGGAACTTTTAGGCCGTGCAAGAGCTAAGCGGGGTATGTTTGAAGGTGACCTCGTAGAAGGCGAGCTGGAAATAGGACAGATCGCCGGGTTGATACACGATATTAAACCTGCAGCTCAAATTGTAAGAGAAATGATGACAGAATTTGAAATTGCTAAAAAAGAAGTAGCCGGGTTTTAATTGTATTGACCATTTCTCAAATTCACACCTGTATACAAAAAGGCTTTTAGGGAACAGATAAAGTCTGTCCAGCCCTGGGTTTGTTGCATGGCTTTTGCAACTTCATCTTGAGTTAGTTCATAAGAACTTTCAGTGATCTTTATATGGGTCTGTGTTTTACCTTCAGCTGTTAAGTAAATATCTACAATAGCAGTTTTGCCACTTCCGGACCATTCAAATGAAATATGACGATTAGTAACTACTTTTAAGATCTTTATGTCAAGAGAAACACCGTAATCCTTAAATTCCCAGGTGACAATTGCCCCTTCTGTTATTTTCTCACTTGCATTTGAAACAAAATAACATCTGATTTTTTTGGGGTCAACGATTGCTTCAAAGACTGCTTCTGTTGGTTTCTGAACAGTGTCCTTTATTTTTACCTGTATGCTCATACGTTTCAGTTTTTTTGTCCGATAATATATAGATAGTCTCCCAGATCATTTTCACAGGAGCTGATGACTTTATCGATCGTGCCATTATCAATATCCAACCTTAAAGCTTCTAACCCTTCCTCAACTTCAGTTGCATTTGCTAGATCTGCAAAGGAAGAGATCCCTTGCCGTACTTCGGGCCTGAAATATAATTCGGGATCGTGTTTGCCACTAAACAAAAACAGATCCTGAAGCCCGGGGTCAACAAAATATTTTTCTGTCTGGATAACATTAATACCTGACTTTTTCAGTGCTTTTGTTACAGTGTCTAAAGATGGCATTTGAAGTATGGATGCCCGGAGCATCTTTGGGAAGTATTTTACCAGCCAATACTGTTCCATTTGTTTTGGAGTAGAAGTAAAAATAACAATCCTTCCCTTGGGTTTTAGTATGTCACTTAACTGTTGAAATCCCTTTTTTAGGTCGTTCCAATGGTGAATGGTCAGTGTAGCTGTGATTCCATCAATACTATCTGCTTTTAGGTCAATACTTTCAGCAGTACCAATTCTCCAATCAATTTTTGGGTTTTTCAACCTTGCCTTTTGTAACATTTCAACAGATGGGTCAATACCGATAAAGTTATAGCCATTTCGTTGTAATTCATGTGTATAATTCCCACTTCCGCACCCAATATCCAAATAAACTCCTTTGGTGTTTGGGTTGAGGTTATATAAAAGCCGCTGCGTTAAATATGGATCTGCTTTTCGGGTTAGATTGTAGGTAGTTCCTATGGTATCGTATTTGGCTTTCATAGATCTAATTTCTCTTTAATTGGAGCTTTATAAGATATAGCGAAGTTATTAATAGAAAGGGTGCGGTGATCACTCCCGGAGTATATCCTCCTTCCATAAAGGACCAGGTAGGGTGCCCTATGCCGTTTATTAATTCCAAAATGATCCAGAACCACAATAAAAACTTTGCAAAGGGTTTGTTCTTTCGAATAACAAAATACCAACCGAGAACTCCAAACAGAAAGAGGCCTATATTAATGATCAAAAAACCAACTTCCAGATCTTTTGAAACAAGTCCGGTTAAAAATGTAGCAGGAGGAAGCACGTTCCACAATTCACCAAAATATTCTTCTGTAGAATGCATTGCCTGTATTAGGACCAGAACAAGAAATCCGGATGCTACTCTTTGATCCATAGTATTCAAATGTATCTAAAGGTAAAAAAAACGAAGATGATCCGGTTGAAGTAATTATTTATTTATCAATTCATTTTTGGTGATGGGTTGATATTTGGAAAGTTGTTCTATATATTCTTCAATAGTGCCCACCTCATTTTTAGATAAGAACTTACTAAGGTCATTACCATGCAGGATCTTTATGCGCCTTTTGAGCTCTTCTTTAAATGAACTGGTAAAAATAAAATCGATCTTGGAAGAGAAGTGTAGTTTATTAAGGGGAGCCAAAAATATAAGAGCATCGTAAGCATCATACATGGTTT
>JANQOS010000037.1 GCA_028285705.1 Altibacter sp. | reverse complement strand
ACAAAGTGACCTCCGTACCATTTTCAGATACCATAAAAGGAAAAAATGAATTGGATTTAGAATTAATACGAGTAGCAGATATCACATCTGTTTAATTTTCAGAAAAAAATATATGAGTTTAAAAATTGGAATTAACGGTTTTGGCCGTGTAGGAAGAATTACTTTTCGAATTGCAGCACAACAGGAGAATGTAGAGGTGGTTGCCATAAATGATCTGTTAGATATTGACCATCTGGCCTATTTGTTGAAATACGATTCGGTACATGGAAAATATCCCGGAACGGTCGAAGTAAAAAATGGCAATTTGATCGTGGACGGCAAAGTGATTCGCGTTACTGCAGAAAGAAATCCGGAAAATTTGAAATGGGACGAAGTTTCAGCCGAAATGATCATTGACTGTACAGGTGTATTTAAAGAAATTGACAATGCTTCGGCTCATTTAAGAGCAGGGGCAAAAAAAGTAGTGATATCTGCACCTTCCAAAACAGCCCCAATGTTTGTTATGGGTGTAAACCATGAGGATGTGAAGCCTGAAGATACTATTGTTTCCAATGCTTCATGTACAACTAATTGCCTGGCTCCAATGGCAAAAATAATTCACGATCATTTGGGAATTGTTGAAGGATTAATGACAACCATTCATGCTACCACATCGTCACAATATACAGTAGACAGTCCATCCCGAAAGAATTATCGTTTGGGGCGTACAGCATTAAGTAATATCATTCCTACTACAACAGGAGCCGCCAAGGCTGTCTCCAAAGTAATTCCGGAGCTAAAGGGAAAGTTAACCGGAATGGCATTTAGAGTTCCAACAGCCAACGTATCTGTAGTAGATTTAACAGTACGTACTGAAAAAGCTGCAACATACGAAGAGGTAAAAACAATTTTCAAAGAAGCTGCCAATGGGAAATACAAAGGAATTCTGGATTATGTAGATGAAGAAGTGGTGTCACAGGATTTTGTGAGTGACCCAAACATATGTAATTTTGATTCTGAAGCAAGCATTGCCCTTAACGATAATTTCTTTAAGTTAGTGGCATGGTATGATAATGAGTATGCTTATTCTGCAAAGCTAATAGATTTGGCAGCTCACGTGGCAACAGTGTAACTATGATTTTAATAACCGACGGAGGTTCTACTAAGTGTGACTGGATTCTATTAGATGACAAAGGAGAAGTGTTGCTTAAAACGCGTTCTAAAGGTTTAAACCCGGCTGTGGTCCCTCAACAGCAATTGTATGCTCGTATACAGTCCAATAAAGAGCTTCAACCTCATTTTGGAAAAATAAACTCAGTTGATTTCTATGGAGCAGGATGTGGTACCGAGGCTCCGGTGCGAATCCTCGGTGAAGTGTTGAAAACAATTTTTCCCAATGCGGCCATTTCTATCAACGAAGACCTGGCAGCTGCCGTGTATGCAACCACTACAGAACCTGGAATTGTTTGTATCCTGGGAACAGGATCCAATAGTTGCTATTACGACGGAGAAGAAATTCATACAAATTTACCTTCCTTGGGTTACACATTAATGGATGAGGCCAGTGGAAGCTATTTTGGGAGGCAGTTGCTAAGAGATTATTTCTATAAAAAAATGCCAATGGAACTGGCTTCAAAATTTGAGAAACATTTTGACCTGGATGTGGATGAGGTCAAACTCAATTTGTACAAAAGGCCCAATCCCAATACGTATCTGGCATCTTTTGCCGAATTTATTTTTGCTACGGAAGAAGTTAACGGTTATTTTCATAGCCTGATCACCGAAGGAATCACTAAATTTATTGAGAATCATGTACTTTGTTATAAAGAGGCCCAAGAAGTCCCCATACATTTAATAGGATCTATTGCATATCTGTCTAAAAATATTATTCGTGAAAGAATGGATCAATGCCAGTTAGAATTGGGAAATATTATCCAAAGGCCCATAGACGGATTGATCAAGTATTATAAAGAACACAAATTGAAATAATAAATGAGTTTACCCGCAGTAAATCCTACAACTACAAAAGCCTGGAAGAAACTGGCACAGCATTTTGCCGAAATAAAGGAGGTAAAGATGCAAGAAATGTTCGAGGAGGACCCTACACGTGCAAAACGAATGGCTATTGAATGGCAGGACTTTTATGTTGACTTTTCTAAGAACAGGGTTACAGATGAAACACTTTCATTACTGCTTGAGCTGGCTGAGGAAGTAGGTTTAAAAGAAGCGATCGAAGCACAATTCAATGGGGTAAAGATCAATCAGACAGAAGAGAGGGAAGTACTGCATACAGCACTTAGGGATTTTGAGGACATGAAACCCGAAATTGCAGAGACACTTCAGCAAATGAAGCGGTTTTCCGAAGCAATTATTAACGGAAAACGGAAAGGCTATACCGGGCAACCCATTACAGATGTAGTAAGTATTGGAATTGGAGGAAGTGCTTTAGGACCCGATATGGTGACAGAAGCACTTAAGTATTACAAAAACCATTTAAATATTCATTACATATCAAATGTAGACGGAGACCATATAGTGGAAACACTAAAAGAGTTAGATAGAGAGACCACTCTTTTCATTCTTGTTTCAAAAACCTTTACAACTCAAGAAACCTTAACAAATTCAAATACGGTTCGTAGGTGGTTTTTGGAAGAAGCTCCGGAAACAGAAATCCATAAACATTTTGTGGTAATTTCTGCTAATGCCGAGGCAGTAAGGAAATTTGGAATTAGCCCGGAAAATATATTTCCTGTCTGGAACTGGGTAGGAGGCAGGTTTTCTTTGTGGAGTGCTGTAGGTTTATCTGTTTGTTGTGCCATAGGATATACTAATTTTGAAGCATTGTTAAAAGGAGCTCATGAAATGGATGATCATTTCAGGCGAAAGGATTTTTCAGAAAATATCCCTGTGATCTTGGCACTGCTTTCTGTATGGTACAATAATTTTTTTGAAGCTGAAACCGAAGCCTTTATTGGTTATTCACAGTACTTAACGAAGTTTGTTCCTTATTTGCAACAAACCGTTATGGAAAGTAATGGTAAAAATGTGGATAGAAACGGAGATAATATAAATTACCAAACCGGAACCATTGTCTGGGGAGGCACCGGAACAAACGCGCAACATGCTTTTTTTCAATTGATCCACCAGGGGACAAAATTGATTCCTGCCGATTTTGTCGTCTTTACAGAATCCCTTCACGGAAAAACAGAACATCAAGATATGCTATTGGCAAATTGTTTGGCTCAAACCGAAGCATTGTTACAGGGAACCTATAAAAATGAGACTGAGAACCCTTTCAGGTCATTTTCGGGAAATAAACCTACAAATACGATCCTGGTCAAGAAATTAACTCCCGGGGCTTTGGGAAGACTTATAGCAATCTACGAGCACAAAGTATTTGTTCAGGGAATTGTCTGGAATATTTTCAGCTATGACCAATGGGGTGTTGAACTAGGCAAAAAACTAACAAAGAAAACACTAGATTCAATACGAAAAAAAAAGGCTCAATAAACAGCGAAAATTCATCTGCAAAATACTTAATTGATTTAGTACGAAGAAAATAAATTTTCTTATTAAGTAATTAAATATTTTAAACCTCACTTTTTTTTGATATTTTCGGACGTTAAAGACGAAATCAATTAATCAAAACTTAACTATGAAAAAAAGACTATTACTCTGCTTATTCATCATGTTTAGTACAACTACAGTTATGCTAGCGCAAACTTTAGCCGAAAGACAGCAAATTATAAGTGGTTATGATTTAGAAAAATTAGCAGAAATGGAAGCGTATTATGCTTCCGAATTTGCACGCGAAAAACAAAAAGCATTGGAATTGGCTGCTATTAACGGATGGGAAGAAACCATTGAACTCCCTAATGGCGGTATAGCCGTGTTAGTTGGTGTCTTTGAAAATGGAAAACCCAAATATTATATGACGCATAATAGAGAAGGTGCCATTACAACACGTACTAACCTTGTTCATACCGGCGGAGGTGCCGGATTAGACCTGAATGGTGAGAATATGACCATGGGTGTATGGGATGGAGGCCGTGTGCGTAATACACATCCATTGTTGCAGAACAGAGTTACACAAATAGATAATCCGGGTTCTTTTAGCGATCATTCAACACATGTTTCCGGAACTATGATCGGAACCGGAACCGTGCAAGGTGGAGCAGCTAAAGGTATGGCGCCCCTTGCTGAATTAGATGCTTACGATTTCAATAATGATAATTCTGAAATGGTTGCGGCGGCGGCTGGCGGAATGCTGGTGTCAAATCACTCGTATGGATATAACATAAACAGTGTAGACCTATGGCAATTAGGATACTATGATTCTAATTCGAAAAGTGTTGACAATATAACGTATAATACACCTTACTATTTACCTGTTTTCTCTGCAGGGAATGACCGCCAGTCCGGAGTGAATCCCGGAGACGGAGGATATGATTACTTAACAGGTAGAGGTGTTGCCAAAAATAACCTGGTTAGTGCAGCAACATTTGAAGTCTTAAATTATACAGGGCCCAATAGCGTAAATATGTCTTCTTTTAGTTGTTGGGGGCCTGCTGATGACGGTCGAATTAAACCGGACATTGCTGCAAAAGGAGTTGCTATGTTTTCTTCGGTGGGGGCAGCTTCATATGCTAACTATAATGGAACTTCCATGTCTGCACCAAACACATCCGGAAGTTTGATCTTGTTACAACAACATTATAATGATATTAACGGTGAATACATGTTGAACTCTACCCTCAGGGGATTAGTACTTCACACTGCCGATGAAGCAGGAACTGCACCCGGCCCTGACTATAGATTTGGATGGGGATTAATGAACACCGAAAGAGCTGCAGAGCTTATCTCTGATAATGGAACCTCTTCTGTTATGGTAGAAGAAGAACTATTCCCCGGAGATGTATATACATTTTCAGTCCAGTCTGATGGAGTAAATGACCTCGTAGTTTCCCTTACCTGGACAGATCCTTCCGGGACCGTATTACCTAGTGGTGTTAATGATAATGCTACACCAATGTTGGTCAATGACCTGGACCTGAGAGTATCTGAAGATGGCGGAACAACATTCCTTCCCTGGAAACTGGACCCTTCAAACTTTTCTGCCGCTGCTACCAACGGAGACAATATCGTTGATAATATAGAAAAGATCGAAATTACAGGAGCATCCGGAGAGTACATCATTCGGGTTTCTCATAAAACCAATGCGATAACGAATGACAGCCAGGTCTTTTCATTGATCGTTAGCGGGATAGATAAAGAAGAGTTTACAGTGTCAAGCCGTGAAGGAATTAAAGAAGCATGTGTAGCGGACGGAAGTGCTACTTTTGATATTGACCTTGGGTTTAGTGATGGTTTTTCCGATACGGTTAACTTCACAGTTTCAGACCTGCCTGCAGGAACTACTGGAAGCATATCTCCTACTTCATTGAGTGCGGAAGGTATGGTAGAGCTTACTGTGAACGGTATTGGAAGTTTGACTCCGGGAGATTACCAAATTAAGGTAACTGGGGCCGGAACTTCCGAAACAGTTAATGTTTATGTTGTTTTACGAATTTTAAGCACTAATGTACCGACCATAGGACTCATATATCCTGCGGATGAGGCAATAGACCTTCCTGTTGTGATAGACTTCTCCTGGGAGTTAGGGGATGAGACTATTGATAATTACGATTTCGAATTAGCTCGAGATGCAGGTTTTACAAATATTGAGTTCTCAGAGAATGTAGCAACACCAAATGTGTTGATTCTTGGTGTAACTGAGGGTGCTGAATATTTTTGGAGAGTTAAGCCAAATACTATCTGTGCCGATGGAACTTTCTCTGAAGTATACAGCTTCACTGTTGCAGGTGTCCTTGGTGTAAATGAACAAACCATTGAAGGCTTAGAAGTTTATCCTAACCCTACTACAGATATTTTGAATGTTAGAGCTGCTTCTGAAATTTCTTCGGTTGAAGTGATGAATATTTTAGGGCAGGTTATGCTTTCTGAAACTGCAGCCTCTACTACTACACAAATAGATATGTCCGGTTTAAGTGCCGGAACCTATTTTGTGCGTATTAATGTAGAAAACAATAGTACAGTATTACAGATAGTTAAGCAATAACAGATTTTGCAAATTCTTATTAAAAACCTTCGTCTTATGACGAAGGTTTTTATATTTTTAGGTATTATAAACTAAACCAATTAAGATATGAGCAAAGAAGAGAACACAATTCCATTGGAAACTGCAATAGCCTGGGCACAGGAATGGCGCCAAGACGAGAGTGATTACAACAAGTATAATAGCTGTAAAGCTTTTCTAATTCCAGCTGTAGACCTTGAAGAAGCCTTAGCCGAAATTAAGAGACAACTGGGTAGCGATGATGCAAAGATACGGGCCTATATAGGTGTTGAGAACAATCCTTCCGATCCGGATCACCAATTTACTGAAAAATTAATGCTGGTAGGAACCAAACCGGAAACTCAGCCGGATGGCAGTATTATCTATAGAGATATTCTTCCGGGTACAAGTGATGCTTATGGTAATGAATTAGGTGCTGCCGAAGCCAGTGTTTGGGATTTTACAAACCCATGTCCTCCGGACTGTGATGACAAAAGCCCTCTGAATTAAAATGGACTTTTTTCTTGTCCTAAGCTATTTCACAACTTTTTTTGGGCTTGTAAATGCTGTTTTATACATAAGAAGCTCTGCTAGAAATAACAGAGCTTTTGTATTATTTTCAATTTATATTGCTACGGTTGCCATTATCCAACTGGCAACAATTTTTATTGCAAAAGCATTGCATAAACCCAATTTATTTTTGTCACATTTCTATTTCATACTTCAATTTGTGCTGCTTTCTTTTTTCTATTTTGAACTTTTAAAGAAGAAGTGGATCCTTATTTTATTGGGAATTGTAGTACTTTTTTTAGCATACCAATACAGCGCACAGCCCGATATCTTTTTTAAATATAATCCTATAGGAATGAGTATAACACATACGCTTATTGTACTATATGCTGTTTTGTATTTTTATAAGCTACTTATAGGAAAGGGAGAGTTTATAATTGTAAATATTGGTGTCTTTTTGTACTTGCTTTCCAGTACGTTGATTTTTGCTTCAGGGAATTTGGTGTTCGATTTTTCTAAAGAAATGAATTACATCCTTATTAACACCAACAGGATCCTATATCTCGTTTTTCAAATCCTTATATTCGTAGAATGGTGGAAGAATTATTCACAGGTGAGGACCAGATCATAAGTATTATTTTAATGGCCATTGGGCTGTTTGTGATCATGTCTTTGGCCATTATCGCTTTTTTTTATTTTTCCCGAAAACGGATCATTAAAGCCGAACTGGAAAAGGCCAATATGGAGATAGAGCACCAAAAGGAAGTTCTCCAATCTACATTGATCACCCAGGAAGAAGAGCGTAAGCGTATTGCTCAGGATCTGCACGACGCAATTAGTTCAAAACTTAATGTGGTATCCCTCAATGCAAATTTTTTAACTGAAGACACCATATCCTTAAAAGAAACCAATACCATTGGAAAGCATATTTTAAGCATCACTTCGACCATATTGGAAAGTTCTAGAAAAATAGCACATGATCTCTTACCACCTACCTTACAGAAGTTCGGACTGCAAGCTGCATTGGAAGAATTGTGTGAAGAAGTAGGAGAAACTAAAAAGTTTGAAGTGCATCATGATCTTAATTATGAAAGCGGGTTTTTAAGTAATGATAAAGAGCTACACCTCTTCAGAATTGTACAGGAATTGATGAACAATTCCATAAAGCATTCAGAAGCAACACAAATAGGGCTCATTGTGAAAATAAAGGAAAACCTCCTATATTTACAATATAGTGACAATGGAAAAGGCTTTGACCCGAACAATATTCAGAAAGCAAAAGGTTTGGGAATGAGTGGAATTAATAACAGGGCTGACATACTAAATGGAAAATTATTGGTTGACTCCAGTATTGGTAATGGAATAAAGTTCAAGATCGAAATTCAAAAATGAATACAAAGATCAATGTGATTTTAGCAGATGACGAAGAGTTATTTCGGGTAGGGATGTCTTATATTCTTTCTCGTGAAGAAGAGATCAATATTGTGTATGAGGCAGAAAACGGAAAGGACCTTTTAGACTTTCTCGTCAACGCAGTTACTTTACCGGATATTATTATCATGGACATCAAAATGCCCGAGCTAAACGGGGTAGAAGCTACAAAGCTCATTCATAAAGAATATCCGAATATTAGCATTATTGCATTAACGACATACAATACAAAACCTTTTATACGCAATATGATAGATGTAGGAGCCAGTGCTTACCTGGTTAAAAACTCACCTCCTTCAAAAGTAATCCATACCATTAAACAAGTGTATTACAAAGGTTTTTATTACGATCAATTTGTCATGAAGATCGTAAATGAGAGGTTTGCTTCAGTAAATAAGGCCTCGGAAAGATCTGTTTTTGATGCAAGCTTTATTTCTCCTCGTGAAAAAGAGGTGTTGGAATTGATCTGCAGGCAACATACCACACACGAAATTGCAGATAAACTGTTTATAAGCCCCAGGACAGTGGAGGTACACAGAAAAAACCTTTTGGAGAAGACCGGTGTTAAGAATATTGCTGGCTTGGTCATCTTTGCCATTAACAATAGTCTCATACCGCCTATTATTGTTGAATAAACCCCACCTAAATTTTATACAATCTAATTTTTAATTAAATTAGTTCCCTCTTAATGCAACTCCCTGATTAATGATAAACTATGCTCACAAAGGTTTATGGGAGTGCCGTCTTTGGCGTAGATGCAACCACTATTACAGTTGAAGTTAATGTAGATAAAGGAATAGGATACCATCTGGTAGGTTTACCGGACAATGCT
The DNA here is from genome assembly GCA_028285705.1 of Altibacter sp. Taxonomy (GTDB): domain Bacteria; phylum Bacteroidota; class Bacteroidia; order Flavobacteriales; family Flavobacteriaceae; genus JANQOS01. Next base: position 23,892 of record JANQOS010000037.1, on the reverse strand, counting down.
ATTCGCGAAAGCAATTTCAGGATTGCAGCTTCACTTCAAAACAATGGCTATAAGATCCCCGGAAAGAAGCTTATTTTGAATATGTCACCGGCAGACATGCGCAAGGAAGGGTCTGCTTATGACCTTACTTTGGCGATGGGAATCCTGATAGCTACCGGACAAATTGAAGAAAAGCATACTATCGGCCAATACATTATTATGGGAGAGCTTTCTTTGGATGGAGGCCTGCAACCCATCCGGGGAGCCTTACCAATTGCAATAAAAGCCAAAGAAGAAGGTTTTAAAGGGTTTATTCTTCCGAGACAGAATGCAAAAGAAGCAGCCATTGTCGAAGGAATTGAGGTCTATGGAATTGAAAACATAAAAGAAGTGATCGATTTTTTCAATGAAGAAATTCCTCTTGAACAGACCATGGTCGATATGGAAGCCGAATTTTACGGACACCTGGAGAACCCCGAATTTGATTTTGCGGATGTTAAAGGGCAGGAATCCATTAAACGTTGTATGGAGATCGCTGCAGCCGGAGGTCATAATATTATTCTTATTGGCCCTCCGGGTTCCGGAAAGACCATGCTTGCTAAAAGATTACCCAGTATTCTTCCTCCCTTATCACTTTCTGAAGCTTTGGAAACTACCAAGATACATAGTGTAGCCGGGCGCACTATGGAAAAAGGCGGTGTAATGACCTCACGGCCGTTTCGTAGCCCACATCATACTATCTCGGACGTAGCCCTGGTGGGAGGAGGACAGTATCCACAGCCCGGGGAGATCTCGTTGGCGCATAACGGGGTTCTATTTCTGGACGAACTACCCGAATTTAAACGCAGTGTATTGGAAGTTATGCGACAACCTCTGGAAGACCGGGATGTTACTATTTCCAGAGCGAGATTTACGGTTACCTACCCTTCCAGTTTTATGTTGGTGGCAAGTATGAATCCCAGCCCCAGTGGGTATTTTAATGATCCGGATACACCCATGAGCTCATCACCTGTTGAAATGCAGCGCTATTTAGGTAAGATATCAGGGCCTTTACTGGACCGTATCGATATTCACATTGAAGTAACTCCCGTTCCTTTTGAAAAGCTCAGTGAAGACAGAAGGGGAGAAGCGAGTATTGTGATCCGGGAACGTGTTACAAAAGCCCGAAAGATACAAACGCAACGTTTTATGGAATTTGATACCATCCATTACAATGCGCAAATGAGTGTGAAACAGATCAGGAAATTTTGTAAGTTGGACGATGCTTCCCTACAATTGCTAAAAACTGCTATGGAACAATTAAATCTTTCAGCAAGAGCCTACGACCGTATCTTAAAAGTAGCACGTACCATTGCCGATCTGGATGCTTCGGAAGCTATTACAGGTAATCATATTTCCGAAGCCATTCAGTACAGAAGTTTAGATAGAGATGGTTGGTTGGGGTAAAATTATCTAATGTGCAACCCAAAGAAAGAACCATTTTTTGAAACTAAAAAATACAATTAGAGGAAAGCTTTCTCAAGTCTTAACGACTATCTTATGTAAGATAAATACCATACTTGAAGAATGAGGCGGCTATTGTTTTTCTTTTTGATCGGATTGAATTGCCTACAATTGGCTTATTCTCAGCAAGTTAAATTGCAATTCCGATTAATTGACAAAACAACCCAAATGTCAATACCGGATGCCAATATATTCATAAATAACTCTCGTCTTGGCACGGCAAGTGATATCAATGGCTACTTTGAACTTAAAGTTTCTCCACACAATACGCAAGAACTAATTATTACGCATTTGTTATACGAAACACTAATAATCAGTTCTGAGCAGTATCACAAGTTTGAGAAAGGAGCCACAATCGAAATGCAGAGTAAAAGTGAAAACTTAAATGAGATTGTACTCTCTGCTAAAAACAATAACAAATGGAAGCGGAATTTTAGAAGATTTAAAAAAACACTATTGGGGAAAGGTAAAGCTGCCTCAAAGTGCGAGATCTTGAATCCGGAGGTATTGCAATTCGAAGAAAAGAATGGAAATTTGTCGGCCAAGGCGATGGACCTTTTACATATCGAAAATGATTATTTGGGATATACGCTTCGTTTCTGGCTTGAGGAGCTATTAATAGAAAAGGATGGCTCTACTTATTATAAAGGCTATGTTCATTTTATTGACAAAGCAGAAGCAAATAATACTCGATTCATTAACAAAAGGGAAAAACACTATACACAGAGCATACCACACTTTTTAAGAAGTCTGTTGGAAAGTACCAATAAAGCTGATCTAAAAGGCCGTGGTTATGAAGTTTCATTTGAAAGATATGAAAATGGAGCGTTTCTGCCGATGCCGATGCCATCTGACCCAAGTATGCTTATCGACACTGATTCTGTCACTGGCGGGTATCGATTATATATTCCGGAAATTTTGAAGGTTGAGCACATTGGGCTAAAAGTATCTTCTGCAGATCAGGTAAAAGTTGGTGTATCCTCTGCAGAACAGCAGGCATTTGGGTCTAGTAGCACTCAATCGCTAGGCGGTAATCGACAAAATGCAGTTTCCCGACTGTACAGTACCGAGTTTTATCTGTTATTTGATGATCGAGGGAATATCATCAATAAATCGGCTGTTAGAGAATATGGTTTTTGGGCAGAGCAGCGTCTGGCTACTAACGTACCTATTGACTACAATGTAGATTGGGATATGAATACAGAGGTGTCTGTATCAAAACCAATTGACACCTTATCTGTTTTCCAAAACCTCATTGGAGCTGATAAAATAAAAAAGGAAGAATCATTGAATTTTTTAAAAAATAATTGGTCTCAGACTTATTTAGCTCCATTACTTGATATTTTGAGGTTAAGTCAGGACGATTGGCAACAGCAGGTAATTAGATCTTTATTAGACGAAAATGTACCGGCTATTAAAGCTGATTATTATAATGGTATCCAATCGCTATGGAAGGACCCACCCAATTATGGTAATTACTATGCGGATTTTAAAGCATACCTCTATAGTGCTTTGGATCCTGCTTTTTATAAATACTTCAATAAAAGAGGTGATCAAACTAAAATTCGCCTGGATGAGATCATTTGGGGAGGAGTACGTCAGGACGGCATCCCGCCACTAATTTTACCTAAATTAATATTGGCAGGTCAAGCCTCTTATCTTACGGATACTGATGTTGTTTTTGGTTTGGTCATCAATGGAGAGGCTCGTGCTTATCCAAAACGTATTCTTGCATGGCATGAGCTCCTTAATGATGAAATAGACGGACGATCCATTACAGCGGTATATTGTACGCTCTGCGGGACAGTTATCATATATGATAATGAATTCAACGGAGTAAAGCATAAACTGGGAACCAGTGGCTTTCTCTATCGTTCCAATAAACTAATGTATGATCAGGCTACTCAATCTTTATGGAGTACTTTCCTGGGTCAACCCGTTGTTGGGCCTCTGATCGATCAGAATATTGAGTTAACGACGCTACCTGTGGAAACTACTAGTTGGGGAGATTGGCGTCTGAGACATCCAAATACTAAAGTGCTCTCTATTGAAACCGGACATGATAGGAATTATGATGAGGGAGAAGCCTATAAGGAGTATTTTGCACATGACAACCTGATGTTTCCGATAATAAGACTTGACAAGCGTTTGCCCAATAAAACCAGAGTGTTTATTCCCCGTCCGAAAAATTTTGAAGTACAACCATTAGCTATTTCCGTGGATTTTTTAAAACGCAAAAGAATTTATCAGGATCAGATAGATGAGCAGAAAATGGTGATCATCACTGAAAGTAATGGCGCCAGCCGCGCGTATGGAATTGATGACCAGCATTTCAAATCATATAAGAATGGAAGACTGTTGGACAATAAAAAAGAAGAATGGGTAGTCACAGAAGATGCTCTAATCGGCCCGGAAGGAGACCGCCTGTTGCGACTTCCTGCTCATGAGGCTTTTTGGTTTGCATGGATCAATGTTTTTCCGGAGACCAGGATCATCTATTAATTGCATTGCAGTGACATCATGTGAGTATGTTTCATTTTAAAAGAAATGCAATCAATCTCACGCAATTCCTTGAAAAAGACCTTCATGACCTATTTCTGGATTATTTCAATCAATATAAAAACCGTAACATTTACGCTTACAGACGGAGTAGCTTTAACTGTAGGCCCTTTGCCTCATTACCCGGAGCCCGATCCCTTATCGGAAATGCAGCTTGACAGGTGTTTCGATGTACAAACCTGCAAATAAAGGCACGAACCATTATCTATTTACCACCTTGTTTGTTGACACGCATTAGTTCTTTTTGAATTTCAAACCAAAGTGCTGAGAAGTTATTTACCAACAGACTTTGTTTGCGGACATCTTCTTTGGTACCGGTAAAATTTCCAGCCTTACCGCCAGGTTTATCAAACAACAACCTGCCTGCATGTTTAAACCGCTCTTTTTTTAGTGCTAAACGCAAAACTTCAATTGCGGACTGACTTCCAATTTCCATGGACCCAGGGCTTAATTTTTCTGACAAACGAGTGTTAAACTCAAATGATTCTATAAACTTCTCGGGATGAGGTACTCCAAGTATTTTTAAATACGTAAGAAGATGGTTCATTATTGTACGAACTGATGTGCCAGTATCACTATAATCGATTAAAAGTAATTTTTTTAAGGGTTGGTAATTACTCGCTTTTTTTGATGATGATGAACTTAATTCTTTAGCACTGCTTAACATTGTACTTTCGAAAGCTGTTTGTGCATATTGCCCCAGAAAATATTGATAAAACACTCCGTAGTTTTTTGGTTCAAATTTTCTTGGATCCTTTTGCAATGCATCTTCAGATAAGCCGCTTATTGGCATATGGATTATAGTAACTCCCGGAATATGTTGACGCATATAGACAGCAACAGGGACCATAGACCCTCCCGGTACCAGATAAACATATTCATTTGGAGGTTTTTCTTTAAGAAGGTAGTTCCCAAGTTCAATGATTCCGGGCATAGCTCGTTCAATAGGTGATGTGCTTTCATATACTCCGCGAATCATTTGTAAGCTAATACCTCTTTTTGCCAGAAAGCTCAAAACTCTAATTCTAATCTCTTTTGAAACCAATGTCAGCCTTCTAAGCTCACGAATATTCTGCACAAAGAAGGCTGAGTTTACTTTTCCTCCTCCCAAAGACTCGAGAAGGCTATTTTCTGCATCATTTTGTTTCATGATTTGAAGAAGGCCAGATCTACTATTTTCTTTGCTAATAGGTGATGAAAGATCATTTATAGGTCCAATTTCTTTTTCCTTATCAACAAGAGGGATTGGCAGATCGCCAACTGAATCTGCTTCCTTCCCGAAGTGACTAAACTGCTCCCGATCAAATTTCGGTGGGACGTAGACTGCTTCATATGCCATGAGAATAGCTTGACGCCATGTCATTTCACCCCTTTCCACTCCATCTTTTGCCATTTCGTCCAGCCTTCGTAAGGTGTCTTCCAAAAATTTCTCTTCTACTCCTATCGACTCAGCAAATTCTACATAACTATGTGATGTCCCGGGTAATCTGAATTTCCCAACAAAATCACCTTTTTGAGACAATTGTAGCCCATGCGGTGGTTTATAGGTCTTACCCGATTCTTCGATCGTTAGCATTCGCTGAATAATGGAATCTTTTGATCTTTGCTGAGTTGTTTTTGAATTACTATCGTATTGTAAATCTTGCATATGGCACAAAGAACTATTGTGTCCTGAAGCTATTGATTTAGCTCCCATCTCATCCGCCTCTTTTTCCAAACCACTATCATCATTAATATTGATTCCTTCTTTTGTTTGCAAGCTAGGTTGTACCCGTCCTTGTTTTTGCTGTACCACATGCCAGGCTTCATGAGGTAGATGTTTTTCCTGGCCCGATGCAATATGAATATCGGTTCCCTGTGCATAGGCATGGGCATTTAACCGGGCCGGTTTATCAGAATTGTAATGAACTTTCACATCATCCATTGAATGCCCGGATAATCTTTCAACACTTGTTTTTAAATTATTGGGCAATCCTGTATCGTTTGTTTTTTTCTGAACAGGAAATCGTTGATTTGAGGTATAAGTATTTGCCAGGTTTTTTAATTTCAATTGAGCAGCAACTTCCGGGCGGCGGTCAGTAAATTGTAATGAAGTATATTGGTTTGTTGTAGAGTTCAGGTCTGACTCTATATGAGTAGCTTGCTTTTTTGATTCTTTTGGACTATGAGCCCTCATACTATATGAAAAGGTGTCTACTAAGATAGATAGTAGAAGAGAGAGCGCAACTACGTAAAAACACTTATTTTTAACTATTTAATATTGAGGCAAATGTAGATTGAAAATAATTTTATTCTCCATTCTGCTTGAATAACTCTAAGAGAGATAGCAAATAGCAAAGATTTTATTTTTTTTCTGTTTCAGCCTGTTTTTCCTTACTTCGGTAATCATGGGGAAAAAACACTACAATAACAAAGTTAATAATGGCGAGCAGTAATTTGTGGGCTACTTTTTTCATAACAAATGTATATTCTGTGAATACTAATTTGTTTGCTTTCTATAAAATTGCAACAAATATTGCTTTGAGCCAAGAGGAAAAATCCTGATTTCCGGTAGGAAAAATCCTGTTTTTTCATAAATAACACCGAATTATGAGTTTTTATGGTTGTAAATCGTTTGTTAAACCGTTAAAAACAAGCTGTTTCATTACTCATTTAACACATTTTTAAGAGAAGACTATATCTGGCGATTGTATATTTAGTGTTCTTATTAAAATCAATCAAAAATGATATCAAAAAATTCCCTTAAAATGTATGCTGTTGTTCTAACAGCACTAGCTTTTGTTACAATCTCATGTAACAAGGAAACAACTAACAATGTTGAAGAAACTGCGAAATTATCTATCGATTTCGAAAAATATGAATTGGAAAATGGTTTGGATGTAGTACTGCATCAGGACAAAAGCGACCCTATTGTGTCTTTGGCCATTCAATATGGAGTAGGATCCAATCGTGAGAAGACAGGAAGGACAGGATTTGCACATTTGTTTGAACACATGTTATTCCAGGAGTCTGAAAATGTTGGACAGGACCAGTTCTTTAAAAAGATTCAGGATGCCGGAGGAACCTTAAACGGAGGAACCTGGAAAGACGGAACGATCTACTATGAAGTAGTACCTAAAAATGCTATGGAAATGATCATGTGGCTGGAAAGTGACCGCATGGGATATTTGATCAATACCGTTACCGAATCTGCTTTTTACAACCAACAGGAGGTAGTTCAGAATGAAAAAAGACAGCGGGTGGATAACAACCCTTACGGACATACAAATTGGGTATTGGACAAGAACCTATATCCGGAGGGCCACCCATACAATTGGCAGGTGATAGGAGAACTGGTAGACCTTCAAAATGCGACTGTAGATGATGTGCGTGAGTTCTATGATAAGTTTTATGGACCCAATAACGCTACATTGGTATTAGCAGGTGATTTTGAAACCGAAGAAGCCAAATCTTTGATCGAAAAATATTTTGGAGAGATCAAACGTCGCCAGGAAGTTGAGCCCTTAGAGCCACAACTGGTCACTCTTGAAGAAACCAAACGATTCTATCATGAAGATAACTTTGCTACGGCTCCTCAATTAAATATGGTATGGCCAACACCGGAGCAGTTCACACCCGATGCTTATGCGCTGAATTTCTTAGCTGAAATTTTAGCGAGCGGTAAGAGAGCTCCTTTGTATAAGGTTCTGGTAAAAGAAAAGGACCTGACATCCCAGACGGATGCATATTATAATAACCAGCAACTGGCAGGTGAATTTCAGATTAGTATCACAGCCAATAGCGGTAAAAGTTTGAAAGACGTGGAAGCAGGTATTTTTGAAGCCTTTGCCATGTTTGAAAAAGATGGAGTTACGGACCGCGACATTGAACGTATTAAAGCCGGATTGGAAACCCAGTTCTATAACGGAATTAGCAGCGTATTAGGGAAATCTTTTCAACTATCACAATACAATGTATTTGCCGGAGACCCCGGATTCATTGAGCAGGACATCGAAAACATTAAAAAAGTGACGAAAGATGACGTGCTGCGAGTGTATAACAAATACATAAAGGACAAGCCTTTTGTAATGACGAGTTTTGTTCCTAAAGGGCAAATAGAACTCATTGCAGATAATTCTCTTAAAGCACCAGTGGTTGAAGAAGAAATTAAAGAGAATGTTGTGAAGACCGTGATAGACAGTAATGAAGAAATTGCTAAAACCCCTTCAAATTTTGACCGCTCCATTGAGCCTGCACAAGGTGAAGCTCCGGCATTAAGCATTCCGGATACATGGACGGCTAATTTGTCCAACGGTATCGAAGTATATGGTATTGTACAAAATGAGATTCCAACAGTAAACTTCAGTCTGGTGATCGAAGGAGGACATTTATTAGATGACAAAAATAAAAACGGAGTGGCAAATCTAATGACAGATATCATGATGGAAGGGACTGCCAACAAAACACCTTTAGAGCTGGAAGAAGAAATAGAATTATTGGGTGCAACTATCAATATGTATACTACAAATGAGTCTATTGTGATTAGAGGAAATACATTGGTGAGAAATTTTGATAAGACCATGAAGCTTATAGAAGAGATCTTATTGGAACCGCGTTGGGATGAAGAAGAATTTGCACGTATCAAAACAAGAACGATCAACCAGATCAAGCGCTCACAGGCAAATCCAAATGCTGTGGCAGGACGTGTATTCAATAAATTGCTATATGGTGAGGACCATATCTTCAGTTATCCAATTAGTGGAACCGAAGAAGCTGTGGAAGCCCTTACCATAGACGATCTAAAAGAATACTACAATAAAAACTTCTCGCCTTCTGTAAGTACCTTCCACGTTGTAGGAAAAATTGATAAGAATACGACAATGGAAAACCTTAAAGGTCTAGAAGAAAGATGGGCTGCTAAAGAAGTTATAATTCCTGATTTTCCTGCTGAAAATGATCGAGATAAAAAATCTCTGTATTTTGTTGATATTCCAAATGCTAAGCAGTCCGTGATCAATATTGGTTATATCGCCTTACCGCGAACAGACAAAGATTTTTATCCTGCTGAAGTAATGAATTACAAATTGGGAGGTTCTTTTTCAGGAAACGTAAACCTGATACTACGTGAAGAAAAAGGATATACTTACGGAGCCCGAACCAGGTTTAACGGAAGTAAGGTTCCCGGTAAGTTTACAGCTTCATCGAGTGTTCGTACCAACACTACAGGAGAGTCTGTACAGATCTTTAAGGACCAGATAGCGAAATATAAGGAAGGTATTCCGGAAGAAGACCTGGAGTTTACCAAGAACGCCTTGATCAAGTCCAATTCCCGTCGTTTTGAAACACAATCTTCTCTGTTAGGCATGTTACAGGAAATGAGTAATTATGACCTGCCGACAGATTATATTGAAGGCGAAGAGCAGATCATCAAGGGGATGACCTTAGAGCAGCACAAAGAGTTGGCCAATAAATATTTGGATGAATCTAAAATGGCATATCTGGTTGTAGGAGATGCAGCTACGCAGTTTGCTCAATTTAAAGAAATGGATTTTGATGAGGTCAAGTTGTTAGATAGAGAAGGAGAAGAAGTAAAGCTTGAAGATGTCAAAATGTAAATACTATTTTTTAATATTCTGAAAAAGGACGCTCATTGGCGTCCTTTTTTTTTGATACCTTTAAACTAAATTAGCTGAAACACACCAACTATTGAAAAACTTCTTTAAGAATATAGGCCCTGGAACTTTAGTAGCTGCAGCATTTATTGGCCCCGGTACAGTTACTGTTTGTACTTTGGCCGGAGTACAGTTTGGTTTTACTTTGCTTTGGGCAATGGTCCTGTCCATCATTGCCACTATTGTTCTTCAGGAGATGGCAGCACGCCTGGGATTGGTGTCAGGAAAAGGCCTTGCCGAAACGGTAAAAAGTGAAATAAAAACTCCTGTTGTTAGAATGATAGCTATTTTGTTGATCCTTTCCGCGGTACTTATAGGAAATGCAGCCTACGAGGCAGGAAATATCAGCGGGGGTGTATTAGGGTTACAAACGCTTTTTTCAGAAAAGACCATATCTGTAGCGAGCTTCGAAATTAATGTATTGAGCCTTGTAATAGGGATACTGGCATTTGGGTTGCTTTATATAGGAAATTATAAAGTAATTGAACGTAGTTTGGTTACTCTAGTGATCTTAATGAGTTTGTCCTTTATCATTACTTCAATACTTACCAAACCGGATATTCCGGCTGTATTGAGAGGAATGTTCATACCTGCTTTTCCGGAAGAAGGCTGGCTCACGATCATAGCGCTTGTTGGTACAACGGTAGTGCCGTATAACCTATTTCTCCATGCTTCTCTGGTAAAAGAGAAATGGAAAGGAATAAACGATTTAAAAGCCGCACGTAGGGACCTGTATGTTTCTATTATTTTGGGAGGAATAGTTTCCATAGCAATTATTATTTCGGCCACGGCAATCCAGTCTTCGGAAATCTCCAATGCTTCAGATCTGGCAAAAAGTCTGGAACCCCTGTACGGAAGCTTTTCAAAATATTTTTTAAGTATTGGTCTGTTTGCTGCCGGAATTACTTCGGCCATAACTGCTCCGTTAGCAGCCGCTTATGTTGCAAAAGGTTGTTTTGGGTGGAAAGGAGGACTACGGTCAAAGAAATTTAGAGCTGTTTGGATCTTTGTTTTGTTATTGGGCATCGTATTTTCTTCAATCGGTATCAAACCCATAGAGATCATAAAATTTGCACAAGTTGCCAATGGCCTTCTGTTACCGGTTATTACCGGGTTCTTACTTTGGGTAGTGAACCGAAATCTGGTAATGGGGTCTTATCGAAATTCCGGGCTCCAGAATATCTTAGGCATTCTCATCCTGCTAACAACAATTATCTTAGGAGCAAAAAGCCTTTTAAAAGTTTTTAATATTTCGTTTTGAAAAAGTTAATTGATATCAATGCCGATTTAGGAGAAGGAACAGGTAATGATAAATCCATAATGCCGTTGGTTTCATCATGTAGTATAGCCTGTGGAGGTCATTTTGGAAATGAAGAAACCATGCGCACAGCAATACAATTGGCTAAAAAGAACGAAGTAAAAGTAGGTGCACACCCTTCGTTTCCGGACCGGGATAATTTTGGAAGAAAAGTAATGTCGATCACCAAAAGTGAATTAACTGCTGCTGTTTTTGATCAATTATTACATTTTTATGCAGTTTGCGAAACTGAAGAGACCGAAGTACACCATGTAAAATTGCACGGGGCATTGTATAACCTTGCGGCTAAAGATGCGCCTACGGCAGATGCTGTTGTGGAGGCCATTGTAGCCACTAAAGCTCGCCCAAAACTGTATGTACCATTCAATTCCATTTTAGCCAAAAAAGCTGAAAATTTATTGCCCCTGGTATATGAAGCGTTTATAGACAGACGTTATAATAATGACCTTTCGTTGGTTACAAGGAATATACCAAATGCTGTGATCAATAGTCCTCAGGCAGCATGGGAGCAATTGTTCCAAATGCTAAGCGAAGGTTGTGTGAGCACTATTTCTGCGGAAAAAAAAGAGATAACAGCTACTACCTTTTGTATCCATAGTGACCATACACACTCGGTTGCTATCTTGCAATATATTAGAGAGCAAATAAAAAAACATGCTATGAAGCTCCTATGAAAGAACCACCTATTTGGCAACAGTTTGGCGAACAGGTACTATTAGCCACCTGGAATACCGGTATTGATGAAAAGGTAAATGCTGAAGTACTGAGGTACAGCAACTTTATTTCTAAGAACTTTTCTAAGGAAATTATAGAAATTGTACCTGCATATTGTTCATTGGCCGTGTATTTGGACGAGGGTGTTGTTGCTAAACATTTTTTGGATAAACTCAGGGATACTCGGTTTGAAACGACAAAAACCGCTTCAGAACAAAGATATATTGTTTCTGTGCCGGTCTGTTACAAAGGTGATTTTGCACCCGATATAGCAACGATAGCATCCGCTAATGGCTTATCCGTTTCAGAAGTGATCTCATTTCATACAAAACCATTGTATAAAGTTTCCTTTATTGGCTTTCTTCCGGGATTTCCATATTTGGGTGGATTGGATAAGCGGTTGCATACCCCTCGAAAAAAGACCCCACAAAGATATGTTGAAAAGGGCTCTGTTGGTATTGGCGGAGGCCAGACCGGGATATATACATTAGATTCCCCCGGAGGGTGGAATATTTTGGGGAGATCCCCTCTTCAGTTTATTTCTTCGGAATTGGATCCTCCCAGTTTATTACTTGCGGGTGATTATGTGAAATTCTTTTCAGTTTCAAAAAAAGAGTTCATAAAAATTGAAACTCAAATTGAAAACGGAACTTATAAAATAGAAAAGGAGGTATATAATGGTTAAAGTCATCTCCGGTGGGTTATATACTACTATCCAGGACCTGGGGCGTTATGGATATCGAAAGTATGGTGTCCCGTTAGGAGGAGCCATGGATAGTTATTCGTCACGGTTGGCAAATCGTTTGGTTGGAAATAACAGAACTGAAGCTGTAATGGAGATTACATATATAGGTCCTGTACTTCGCTTTGACATAGCTACCGAAATAGCCATTACCGGTGCAGGGTTTTCACCTACACTCAACAATATTGAAATTCCTTTGAATACACGTATTCAAATACCGGAAGGAAGCATTCTTAAATTTGGGCTTCCCGGATATGGCCAGCGGGCTTATTTATCTGTTGCAGGTGGATTTAAAACTGAATATATACTGGGAAGTTACAGTTATCACAGAGGAATTACCTTAAAACCTTCCATTGATACCGGAGATCAACTATCCATTACTACCAATACCGGCAGGCAATCTAAAGTTACGGCATCGGTAAAGATACACCGCTCGTATTTTACATCATCTGTAATTGAGGTTTTTAAAGGCCCTGAGTTCAACTTACTATCGGAATTGTTTCAACAACAACTGCTAAACTCAGTGGGCGTGATCTTACCGGAAAGCAATCGGATGGCGTATTTATTAAGTGGGTATGAAATGCTTTCAGCAAAAGAGATCATTACGGCGCCTGTTCAACCGGGAACAGTCCAATTGATGCCTTCCGGAAGATGTGCAGTCTTAATGCGTGATGCACAAACAACCGGTGGCTATGCCAGGGTCCTACAACTCACGGAAAAAGCGATCAACCAATTAGCACAAAAGAGAGCGGGAGAAGAGGTGCAATTTAAATTGCTCTAAGGAGTTGGTTAGAAGGCCATCTTAGGGTCCTCATTTTTCTCAATTTTTTGTGTATTGACCAGTTTTTCAATCTCTTTAAATTGGTCGTCTAAAAGTGGGTGTTCCAAAATACGTTCGATATAAAGTAGGCTGCTTCGGCTTAAATGACGAGAGAGCGTAGGTTCATAAAACATCCACGGGTCAAAGAATGATTTTTCCGGATCTTCGGTCTTGTCAAGGATCTCTTTGTTTTTTATGTCTAAGAATTGCTGTAAGTTCTTTAGGACATCGTTATCCCCGTTTTCGATCTTTCCATCAAAAAAGCTTTCTACATCATCAAATGAAACTTTATGTGGCATGAAAATTTTGAAATAGCGTATGTTCCCATTTTGGGTATTTTCCCAGTTGGTGATATAATCGCTTAAATACCCGGGAATCTTATCCAGATTTAAACCGGTCTTTAGGTCCACTATGATATTATCGGTTTCATTCTCATTTTTAATAATGTGCTCAATATCATATTCTTCTTTAAACCTATTGATCAAATAATTAATGTACAAAGTCTTACTATTGATGATTTCCAAATACGCAATTTGTTTATCTCCGATCACAGATTTCTTATAATTAAGGAGATAATTGTGTAGATCCAAGCAGCCTAGCAGCCCACTATTGTCAATGGCCCCGGCATCTATGTAGTGTCCGTAGCCGGGAATTTTGGCAGCAGGGCTAAAGACAGGGAAACGGTTGGTGGTGGAAACCGCCTGATAGAAGGGGATCGTTTTGGTTTCATCGTATAGATCGGCGAGATTTTCAGCAAAGGGAAATACTTTCTTAAAATCATTTTGTTTTACAGACCATAAAATACCTCTGCTTCCTTTAGTCCCGGCAGTATTCATAATAAGAGACGGGAAATATCCGGTTTTGGTGAAAGCCTCCTTCCAATAGTCTCTAAAAGAAATGCTGTCAAGTGTTTTTCTGTCTGTATCCTCTACATTCTTTTGGTATTTGACCATAGCGTAATAGGGCCTGTCTCTTAATCCTATGCGTTGACTGAGTGGCCATAATTTACGATAGCTATCCAGACCAAATGTAAGTGTAAGGTCAAGTGAGGTATAATTCTCTTCGGAAATTTTGTCGATCTTCTCTTGAATTGCATGAGTATCGATACCGTTTTCTTTATATAAACCCGTATAAAGCGCCAACCCCAGGGAACCTCCGGATGCACCGGACATTGCAATGGTCTGGTCGAGTAACTTCCCTTTGGTTCTTTGTTGTAATCTATTTAAGACATTCAGGGTCCATACGTTGGCTTTGAGTCCGCCGCCATGTGAAGCAATAAAAAACAGGGTGTTATCACTTTTAACGGAAAGGCTATCCAGAAATCGGTCTTCAAGAATTTCGGCCTTAGTGTTTTTCACCAGGTCAAGTTCGTGTGTTCTTACTTCTACATTTGCACAGTTTGTAATAAAAAGAAGTATTACAACAACAGAAGAAACCCCAAATATGGCCCGGTATTTTCTAGTACCGAACAGGTTCATTTTTTTAGTGACGAAGAAATATTTTCCCAAACTGGCAATAATGAAATAGTAGAAATAGAAAAAAGCCAGAAGAATGGGGATCCCATTGTATAGACCCCATCCTTTAATACTTGCTACAGTTGAGTAAACAAGCAAAAGAATTGAGAATAAAAAGTTTAGATTGAAAAGTGCAATGTAATTTTCAGATTTTTCAAGAAAATTTATCCATCCAATAAATATTTGAGCAGGTAACAGTAAAGGGCTCTTTAGTGTTTTCCTGACCTTAGTGAATTTTGTTCTTAATAGTCTAAAGAACACATAATTGAACATAAATGCATAACTGGTCAATAATATTAAAACAAAACCTCCCGGGCTAAAATTTCCAACTAAAACCGTAATGAGCAATAATAATAGATTGGATAAGGCAATAAAGAAATACCAAAGCCCAAGTCTTTTATACAGTTTCTCTAGTTTATTATGGTTTTCCGTTTTTTCAGCTTCAGACAGGCTATTCCCGTCTTTATCAGTCTGCGAAGTAAGTTTTGTAAACTTTTCTTTAAAAATTATATACAGGATAAAAGGAACAATTAGTAAAGAATATATGACAGCCTTTACAGGCCCCAAAGGAAATATTTCAAATATGAGGTTAGGGGCAAAACTACTTACTATAAAATGGATCCATACCCCGTGAATTAATAAACCAATGAAATACCGCAAATAATTTGCCCAATTGTCCGGAGTATATCCAGAATCCTTATTGGTTGTAAAGACAAAAATTGGAAAGCGCTTTAAGGGCCAAAATTTAAAAGGATATACCTTCTTCCAGTTGGTAAAGTCTTCCGAATTGTTTAGATCTGCTGCATAATATGTATAAATTGGAAAGTGAGAAAGTGCAATAGCCAGTGCGTTTATAAAAAGAAATGATAGAAACAGCGAGAACCCGCGGTTTTCAATAATGTCTACCATCATTGTAAATGCCTGATCCATTTGCGTAAGAAGAAGCAAAATGATGATAATGATTATGAGGCTTAAAATAGATGATTTTACAAAGTTCTTGAACGACCGTATCAAGTGATTGACACCTGCGATAAATCTTGCAATTTTTGATTTTTTTTCAGCCATGGAAAGTAGTTAAGTATGATTGTCTAATTTACAGATAAGTAAGCAGCAAAACAATAGACCTTTTGCAAAATGAAGCAAGCCTGCCGTCCTACACTAACGGTTCAATTGAAAATACATCTATTTTGGATTTCCGAAAATTTCGGGTTCTTTTCATCACGGCAATACCGTTCCTGGAACCTGCTTGATTTGTATTTCCTTCAATGGTCTCAATAACATCGTCTTTTACAGCTGTTATTATTCCGGTATGTATCCAGTCAAATTTGGACTTTTGTAATAAAAAGAGGTCTCCGTGCTTTATTAAAGATGGATCCCTTCTTATATCCTGATACCTGCTTAGCAACCCTTTCTCCAATCCTTTGTTGCCAACAGTGTCACAACTATAGGTTAAGGGAAACAGGGTTTTGAAATTTTTTTCTTGTGCGCTGGCAGCCTGGTCTATAATTGTTTGAGCAAATCCCATGCACCAATACCACGAGGAACCTTCATGTCCATCCATATAGGCACGTACCCATGGACCGCTATTGGAAGCACCTTTAATTTGTAATTCGTAAGCAAAATTGTTGAGATGATTTTCTGACGCCTCCACCACCATATCTCTTAGACCTGTAGCTGTAAGGGGTTTCTCAAAAGCCTCTTCCATAGGAGCGCATAATTTTGAGAACAATAGTTTGGTAACAATTCCTGAAACGGGCAAATTCATTGCTTTTTGAAAGTTCTTTACGGCTTTTTCAGTGGCCGGCCCAAAATCACCGTCTATAGATGTTGCCGTACCGGCACTTGGATTTTTAATTGCATACAAGGAAAGCCACGACTGGATCTTCATAACATCTTTTTTGTTATTCTCAGTCCCTTTTTTCTTTTGTGTTGCTTTAATGGAAAGCTCTTTTTTGTAAGACGTTTTTTTCATGATCGGCTGTTTTAATCTTTAGTATTGGTGTTTTATTTGTAAAAGTTAAAAAAATATTCTTTTAAAGATTTTTTGAACAGGATAGGAGTTAGAAAGCTATTTTATAATAAAAATCTGTACAAGAGGCATTTACCTGATTATTTAAGGTTTTTTCTTGGAAATGATAAGGAAAAACCCTGTTTTTATTCTCAGGATTTTCCCTTTTTTAATGATTTAATGGAAGGCAGGACTAAGTTTTTGACTATTTTTAAGAAACTAATTTTAAAAACCCAATTATTATGGAAAAACCGTCAAAATGTATTAGCGAAACCGAAGCAAGAGCGTTGTATAACAACTGGAACAGCCGTGCGTCCTTAATAGATAAGGACCTGGGTTCAGATGTTAGAGACTTTGTTTTTAGTGTAGAGGAGTTAGAAGAGTACCTGGCATATGTAAAAAAGAATCATACCGGAACTTCTGAACCCGGCATTAGAATTTACTTTGCTGCTTACGATGATTCAAAGTCTAAACAAAACACTGTGTTTTTAGCTCCTACAAATGGTGTTAAAGCAGATTCTCCCAATAATTATAGTATAGATTCTCTAAACACTGTAGGTGGTGGTTGGCCCCCTAATATTTACTAGTCATTGGAAACACGATTATTTTTCAATTTATTAGAATTAATAGCTTTTTTATCATCTATATATTATTATAGAAAATCTAATGATAAATTTTCACTGATACTGGTCTGCTATTTAGCATTTACAGTATTTGTAGAGATCATTGGTTGGTACAATTATTTCATTAATGACTTTTCTTTTTTAAACTCACTGAAGGGAACTGTCTTCGAACAGAATTATTGGCTTTATAATATACAGTTACTAATTAGTATGATATTTTATGTAACGTACTTTAAACTGTACTTAAAATCAAAAAATCTTAAGAGGGTTTTGAATGTGCTTTTAGTGCTATTTGTACTGACCAGTGTTCTTTACCTGGTCTTTTCCGGAATCTACTTTGTAGCCTTCTCACCATTTACGGTTATCGTTGGTACGTTGCTCATATTCCTTAGTATATTCTTTTATTACCTCGAACTTCTTAATAGTAATGAAATTCTGAGGGTGCACAAAACTCTGCCTTTTTATGTTTCCGTAGCAGCATTGATATTTCATTTGTGTACAACACCATTGTTTATTTATAGTACTTATTTTAGTGAATCACATAACCCGGAGTTTTTCAATTTATATATTCAGGTTATCTTTAGCTGTAATTTTATTATGTATTCTCTCTATATCATAGGATTTTTTATATGCGCCCGGAACAAGAACCATTATTACGGCAAGAAGCTTTATTGATTATATACTTCGTTGCCATACTACTTTTCCTTGCTGTTTTTGCAATCATATTTGTAATTGCATTTCAAAGGAGGAAGAATAAATTTTTAATGGACCGGCTTGAGGCAAAACAAAAATTTGAAAAAGAACTCGCAAATTCTCAACTGGAGATACAGGAACAAACGTTAAAGAATATTGCATGGGAACTGCATGATAACGTAGGACAATTATTGTCTGTAGCGAACATACAGTTAAATATGTTACTAAATACAACTCCGCTGGAGTTCCACGACCAGATCAAGGAAACTAAAGAAGTAGTTAAAGAATCTGTTACAGAGATCCGCTCTTTATCAAAGATCCTCAATAGTGATGTAATTCAGAAAAACGGCCTTGTCACATCTTTGAAGCTGGAACTGGAACGATTTAACAGGTTAAATTTCTTAGAGGCAACTTTCAAAATTGAAGGAAATGAAGCTTTTATTAAAAGTGAAAACGAAATTATCATCTTTAGAATCTTGCAGGAATTCTTTTCAAATGTCATAAAGCATGCAAAAGCAAATAATTTATTAGTACATTTAAATTATAAACAAACCGAATTAGAAATTACCGCGAAAGATGACGGTGTAGGATTTGATCCTACTCAAAATAATGAAAATAGCGGCATGCAAACCATGAAGGGCCGTGCAGAATTATTGGAAGCAGATTTATCGATCAGTTCGAAAATTGGAGAAGGAACCAACTTGTTTTTAAAATATCCCTATACCCATGACAAATAACCCCACAGACCATACCATAGCAATTGTAGATGACCATTTACTCTTTGCCGGCTCTTTAGAAAAACTGATTGACACTTTTTCCGGATTTAAGGTTTTGTACCATGCTAAAAACGGCTTTGACCTACAGCAACAGATGAAGGCTGCTAAGACGCTACCCGAAATTATTCTATTGGATATTAATATGCCGGTTATGGACGGCTTCGAAACTGTGCAATGGCTTACCAATACACATCCGGAGATCAAAGTTTTGGCACTATCTATGGAGGATGACGAATTGACCATTCTAAAAATGCTGCGCGGAGGTGCAAAAGGTTATTTGCTGAAAGACATTCATCCGGATAAACTTCAGGAAGCGTTGACAGAAGTTATCACTAAAGGATATTACCATTCCGAAAAAGTTGCTACAACACTTTTGCATTCTTTGCAACCCGAGCAACAAAAAAATCAGTTGGTACTTAAAGAAAATGAAATTACATTCCTGCAATTGGCTTGTAGTGAGATGACCTATAAAGAAATTGCCGGGGTCATGAATTTAAGTCCTAAGACCATAGACGGATACCGACAGGAACTTTTTAATAAGCTCAACATAAAGAATAGGGTGGGGCTGGTCATTTATGCGTTAAAGAACAATATTATTTCGATCTAGATACAAGCGTTCCAGATACCATCATTTGGCGGAGGAGCAATTATAGATAACTCTTCTTTTTTTACAGGATGTGTAAAGCTTAATTCTCTTGAATGAAGATGTATGCTTCCATCTTTATTGCTTCGGTCAAAACCATATTTTAGATCTCCTTTTATAGGTGAACCTATGGCAGCAAGCTGACTTCTGATTTGGTGATGCCTTCCGGTTTGCAGGTCTACTTCCAGCAAAGTATAATTATCCAGCTTTTTTAGTATGGAATAGCTCAAAATTGCCTTTTTGCTGTCAGGCACCTCTTTACTATTTGCGTAGGATTTATTTTGTTTCGTATTTCGTTTCAGAAAATGAATTAAAGTACCCGAATTTTTTGAAGGTGTGTTCTTCACAACTGCCCAGTAGGTTTTTTGGGTTTTTCTTTCTGAAAATAATTTATTTAATCTCGAAAGTGCTTTTGAAGTTCTTGCAAACACTACTATACCACTTGTTGGGCGATCCAGCCGATGTACTACACCCAAAAATACGGCTCCGGGTTTGCTGTATTTTTTAGCGATATACTTTTTTACAATTTCCGATAAGGGAATATCACCGGTTTTATCACCCTGTACAATATCGCCTGGGCGTTTATTGACAATGATCAGGTGATTATCTTCATACAATACCTGAAGATTTTCAACAGAGGTGCGCATTAATATTGTTCTTTATCGCTTGGGAAGTCACCACTTTTCACATCTTTTATATATTGTTGAAAAGCATTGGACATATCAGAATACAGATCGAGGTATCTTCGTAAAAAGCGCGGATTGAACTCATGTGTCATTCCCAGCATATCATGTGTTACCAGTACTTGCCCGTCGGCACCACTACCGGCTCCTATTCCTATTATGGGAATGGTTAGGCTTTGGGCTACTTCTGCTGCTAATTTAGCAGGAACCTTTTCCAGGACAATGGCAAAACAACCAATCCTCTCCAGGAACAATGCATCTTCTTTAAGCTTTTCGGCTTCTTCCTCTTCCTTTGCACGCACTGTATAGGTCCCAAATTTGTAAATGGATTGTGGTGTGAGCCCCAAGTGGCCCATTACCGGAATTCCGGCATTTAGAATACGTTTAATAGATTCCTTTATCTCTTTTCCTCCTTCCAGCTTTACAGCATGGGCGCCACTTTCTTTCATAATGCGAATAGAAGAACGCAAAGCTTCTTTAGGGTCACTCTGGTAGCTCCCAAATGGAAGGTCTACTACAACCAAACTACGTTCTACAGCTCGAATTACCGAAGCGGCGTGATAGATCATTTGATCGAGTGTGATGGGCAAAGTGGTTTCATGCCCCGCCATAACATTAGAAGCAGAATCTCCTACCAAGATCACATCAATGCCTGCGCTGTCCACAATTTTGGCCATTGTGTAATCGTAAGCGGTAAGCATTGATATCTTTTCGCCCTTCTTTTTCATATCTACCAAAGTCTTGGTAGTAATACGCTTGTATTCCTTTTTAGCTACTGACATATGTTTTTTGTAACAAAATGAGCGGTAAAAGTACTAATTTTGGAAACCAATCTTTAAACATTCTCTTATGAAGTTACTTCTTTCAATTCTTTGCCTCCTGATATCTACGGTATCTTTTTCTCAAAATGAATTTTCTGAAGCCGATGCCAGGCAAGTGGTTGATACCTTTTTTGATGGCTTCCATGAAGGGGACACGCTTAAAATGCGTTCCGTAATGATGCCAACTGTGCTCATGCAAACTGTTTTTACAGATAAAGAAGGAAAAAGCCATGTAAAAGATGGAGATGCCGATAATTTGATCAATGCAATAGCAAAGCGCCCCGAAACTGATAAATGGGATGAACGGCTTCTGGATTATATTGTACAAATAGATGGTAATCTGGCGCATGTTTGGACGCCCTATGAGTTCTGGTTCAATGATGAGTTTAGTCATTGCGGAGCCAATGCCTTTACGCTTGCCAAGACCGATGACGGCTGGAAAATTGTCCATCTTATAGATTCAAGACGAAAAGCCAGTTGTAAAAGCTAGCAGTCGCTTAGGCTTACTTTCACAGCTAATCCACCTTCGCTGGTCTCTTTGTACTTGGTATTCATATCCTTTGCAGTTTCCCACATGGTAGCGATCACTTTATCCAGTGGGACCTTTGCATGTGCCGGGTCTCCGTCCAAAGCCATTTCACAAGCGTTTATAGCTTTGATAGCTCCCATAGCATTGCGTTCTATACATGGAACTTGTACCAGGCCACCGATGGGATCACATGTTAAACCTAAATGATGTTCCATAGCAATTTCGCTCGCCATTTGAACTTGCTGTGGGGTTCCGCCCATTAATTCTGCCAGGGCTCCGGCCGCCATTGCCGAAGAAACCCCTATCTCCGCCTGGCAACCACCCATAGCTGCCGAAATAGTAGCCCCTTTTTTAAACAAACTTCCTATTTCTCCTGCTACCAACATGAATTTTTGTACATCATCAAAATCTGCATCGTGATTTTCAATGACCATATAATACATTAGTACTGCAGGAATCACTCCGGCACTTCCATTGGTAGGTGCTGTTACTACTCTTCCTAATGAGGCGTTCACTTCATTCACAGCCAGGGCAAAGCATGAAACCCACTTCAGTATTTGCCTGAATTTTACTGTGGTGCCTCTAATGGCTTCTACCCATTCTTCCGGGTTTGAATATTTGGCATCACCGATCAGGTTTTTATGTATATCGAAAGCACGCCTTTGTACATTGAGCCCTCCCGGAAGTTTTCCTTCTGTATGGCAACCCGTATACATAGAATCAAGCATCACATCCCAAATCTCTTTAAGCCCTTTGCTAATAGCCTCATCGCTTCTCAGCGACCGTTCATTTTCCAAAACCATTTCACTGATGGATTTCCCTTCACTGGTGCAGTGCATTAAGAGGTCGGTAGCCGTTTGAATAGGAAAGGGAAAGTGCGCAAATTTCTCTAACTTCTTTTTTGCACGCTTTCGCTCTTTTTGTACCACAAATCCGCCGCCAATTGAATAATAGGTTGAAGCAACCTTTTTCCCATTATTCAGTACTGCCCGAAATGTAATTCCATTAGGATGGAACTCTAAGAATTTTCGGTTAAATCTTATACATTCTTCCGGTTTGAAGGGAAGTTCCAATTCGTTATTGAGCTTTAACCTGTTCTTTGAGGTAATCTGTGCTATTTCAGTTTCAATCTTTTCGGTAGGAAATGTAATAGGGTCAAATCCACTAAGGCCCAATAGTACGGCGATATCTGTTGCATGGCCTTTTCCGGTAAGGGACAAAGAACCATATAGATCGACAGAAACTTCGCTGATCTCATAAAACTTCCCTTTGCTTTTTAGATCATCGACCCATCGCCGTGCAGCCCGCCACGGGCCAAGCGTATGGGAACTGGAAGGCCCTACGCCAATTTTCAACATATCGAAAACACTAATACTTTCCATAGGTTTTGGTAATGGGGTCAAACCTAAGAAATTTTAATGTATCGGCTAACGGGAATTATATATTTTCACTAAATATCTTTTTATTGGAAATATTCCATATATTAGGAATAATTCCATATTTTTGTATCATGGAGATTATTACTTCTGGAAAACTTCAGAGAACAAAAGACCGCCACTTGCCGGAAGTTTCAAAACAAACAGGCTTCCCCAGTGCTGCTACCCATTATATGGAGGCGTCTATCGATTTACATAAAGAACTAATGCACAATCAGGATGCTACGTTTTTTATTCGGATAACAGGCAATGGTTATAAAGAATTCAATATAAGACACCGGGATGTATTGTTGGTAGACAGGTCGTTGTCTGCTACAATAGGAAGATTGGCATTGGTAGTGGAAGATGGTGAGTTTAAAGTAATTCGTATTCCGAAGATCTCTTCAGAAAAAGAATTTGTCCTTTGGGGAATTATTACCTATATAATCCACTATGCGCTATGATAGCAATGGTAGATTGTAACAGTTTTTACGCCTCATGCGAGCAGGTATTTCGTCCTGATCTTTGGGGCAAGCCCGTAGTGGTATTAAGTAATAATGACGGTTGTGTAATTGCAGCCAATAAAGAAGCAAAGGCATTGGCGGATATTCCAATGTTCGAACCGGTGTTTAAAATCAAAAAGCATCTTGTCAAGAATAAGGTAACCTTCTTCTCTTCCAATTATACACTATACGGAGAAATGTCACAGCGGGTAATGAATATACTTACTACTTTTTCTCCGGAAGTAGAAGTGTATAGTATTGACGAATCTTTTGTGGACCTAAGTGGAATGGAGCATGTAGATTTGAACGATTACGGACATCAGATAAAAAATAAGATCTACCGTCACCTGGGGCTGCCTGTGGGTGTGGGTATTGCGCCTACGAAAGTATTGGCAAAA
>JANQOS010000182.1 GCA_028285705.1 Altibacter sp. | reverse complement strand
CATCCTCGCTTTCTTCAGAAATAAATGAATTCATAGGCTTTTTCAGTGATGAAATTGTAGAAGATGATACGTTTGATATTACATATCAACCCGGAAAAGGAGCTGTTGCCTATAAGAATGGAAAAGAACTGGGAACAATTTCAGGAATGAAGTTTAAAAAAGCACTGTTTGGGATTTGGTTAGGAAATGACCCGGTTGACAGTAAGCTTAAAAAAGCAATGCTGGGTAAATAACAAAATATATATAAATAGTATCTTTAGGCTGTCCGAAATACCGGATGGCCTAATTTTTTTCAACAGGTGTATTTTATAGATATAATCCTTCCTATCCCTTTAAAACAGGCATTCACTTACAGTGTAAATAAAGACGAAGCAGCTTTTTTACAACAAGGGATGCGGGTAGCAGTACCTTTTGGGAAAACCAAGATATATACCGGGATCGTTTATCAGGTTCATAATGTTGCGCCGCCTGCCTACGAAACAAAATCCATCGATCAGATACTCGATGAAACTCCTTTGATCACACCTTTACAGATAAAACACTGGGAGTGGATGGCTTCCTATTATATGTGTACGTTAGGTGAAGTGATAAGAGCTGCACTTCCGGGAGCTTTTTTGCTGGAGAGCGAAACGATCGTTATGTTGGCTTCAAAAAAAGATGTAGATGAATCGAATTTCACCGATGAAGAATTTCTGGTCTTTGAAGCATTACAACATCAATCTTCTTTACATATTAATGATATTCGGTCGATCCTGGACCGAAGGAATGTGGTACGGGTGCTTCAAAAATTACTTCAAAAAGGAGTGATACAGATACAGGAAGAGGTTTTTGAGCAGTACACTCCAAAACTGAAGCGCTATATAAAACTCACAGCTCAATATACACAGGAAGAGAACCTTCGCAAGTTACTCGATACCTTATCCCGGGCTCCAAAACAGCGACAACTGCTCATGACACTGTTTATGTTATCCTCACAAGAACGGTCCCCGGTTGACTCGATAACACTTCAGAAAAAGAGTGAGACAACTTCAGCAGTTTTAAAAACACTGATTGATAAAGGAATTCTGGAAGAATATTTCATCCGGAAAGACCGAATTGAGTATACAGGAGAGGATGCTTCAGAAATAAAAGAACTGAACGAAGCACAGCAGCTAGCTTTCAATGGGATCAACGCTTCATTCAAAGAGAATGATGTAACCTTGCTACATGGAGTTACTTCCAGTGGAAAGACAGAAATCTATGTTAGGCTCATCTCAGAGGTTATTGAGACCGGAAAACAAGTTTTGTATATGTTGCCGGAAATTGCATTAACAACACAATTGATTAGCCGACTTCAAAACTATTTTGGTGAAAAGATTTCGGTATACCATTCAAAATATTCAACCAATGAGCGCGTAGAAGTGTGGAACAATGTATTGAAGAATGCGCCTAAGGCACAGATCGTAATTGGTGCACGATCTTCATTATTTCTACCTTTTGGTAATTTGGGGCTGATCATTGTAGATGAAGAGCATGAGCCTTCTTTTAAGCAATATAGCCCTGCGCCTCGTTATCATGGGAGGGACAGCGCTGTTGTTCTTGGGAATTTTCATAAGGCAAAGATACTGTTGGGTTCTGCGACACCTGCTTTGGAGAGCTATCATAATGCAAGGTCGCACAAATATGGGGTCGTTTCATTAAAGAAGCGCTTTGGAGATGTTCTTATGCCCGAAATAGAATTGGTGGACATCAAGGAAAAACACAGGAAAAAGCAAATGGCAGGGCATTTTAGTGATAGGCTCCTGGAAGAAATGACTGAAGCACTAACAAATAAAGAACAGGTAATTCTGTTTCAGAACAGAAGAGGTTTTTCACCTGTAGTAGAGTGCACCACTTGTGGTGTTTCGCCTCAATGTCCGAATTGTGATGTGAGTTTAACCTATCACCAATACAAGAACGAATTACGTTGCCATTATTGCGGGTATCATATGATGATGCTTCAGTCATGTATGGCATGTGGAAGCGAAACCCTGGACAATAAAGGTTTTGGTACCGAGCAGATAGAAGCTGAAGTAAAAGAGTTGTTTCCGGAACACCGTATTGCTAGGATGGATCAGGATACTACCAAAGGAAAGCATGCATATGCCAAATTGATCGAAGGTTTGGAAAACCGGGAAATTGACATCCTGGTAGGAACACAAATGCTGGCAAAAGGTCTGGATTTTAGAAATGTAAGCCTTGTTGGAGTGATGAATGCAGATAACCTGCTAAACTTTCCGGATTTCAGGGCCCACGAACGTTGTTTCCAGTTACTGCAACAAGTTTCAGGAAGGGCGGGGCGTACCCAAAAGCGGGGCAAGGTTTTAATACAAACGTTCAATCCGTATCATCAGATCCTCCAGCAGGTGAGTGTAAATGATTTTGAAGGGATGTACAAACAACAGGTGGAAGAGCGGTATCAATATAAGTATCCCCCATTTTACCGTCTTATAAAAATTACTTTTAGGGACAAGAACCAGCAAAAAATGCAAAAAGCCGCTACCTGGTTTGGACAGGCACTACAATTAAAACTGGAAGAATATGTACTGGGGCCGGAAGCACCTCCTGTTTCCCGCATTAGGAATCAATATATCTCTAACATTCTGGTGAAGATCCCTAAAAAACTTTCAATATCAAAAACAAAGGATTTTATTCACGGTGTGAACAGAAGCTTCAATTCAATAAAAGAATTTTCTACGGTACGTCTTACTATAGATGTAGACAATTATTAAGAGCGCATTGTTGCGGCAAGAGCTTCTACTAAGTCTGCTTTACGGTTTCGGCTTAGTGGTAATTGCTCTTGATCCAGTTCGATCACTTTACTGTTATAGCGCTCCACCTTATCCAGATTTACAATATAGGATTTGTGAATTCGCAAAAACCGGTCACTTGGAAGTAATGACTCAAAAGCTTTCATTGTAGAAAGTACTACAAGGGCATCGTGTTCGGTCACCAATTTTACATAATCACCTAAAGCTTCAATATATCGCAGTTCATTTAAAAAGACTTTACGTTTTTTAAGATTACTTTTCACAAAAATAAAGTCCTCTTCATCAAAACCATCATCGTTTTTGAGTTTGTAATTGGTGATTGCTTTGTGAACAGCATTTAAAAAGCGTTCTTTTGAAATAGGTTTTCGTAAATAATCTACAGCATCATAGTCGAAAGCTTTAAAAGCATATTTTGTTTTTCCGGTAACGAAAATGATCTGTGGTTTATGTGTTAGGTCGTCCAACAGATCAAAACCGGATAAGATAGGCATTTCAATATCTAAAAAAATAAGATCAATCTCGGTAGTAGCTAATCCCATTTTAGCTTCAATGGCATTATTATACTCCGCTACCAGGTCCAGAGAGGGGTGATTCTCTATTAGTTTAACGATAGAAAGACGCTGTAATGTAGAATCATCTACAATCGCACATTTAAGTATCGGTTTCTCCACAAGTAGATTGTTTTTATGATATAGCAATTATAAGTAAAAAATCGATGAATGGCAAGTTTTTTTAACATTTGTCGTGAAAATTATGCACTTCATCATTTTCTGTAGGAAAAAATCTATGTTTTGAAAGATGTAAAAATAGGGTTTGAATATTAGAATTAAAATAGTATTTTTGCACGCTCTTGGCAAAGTGCCGGAGTTTGAATTTAATTTTAATAAAGATTTTTTATGAATCATTACGAAACTGTTTTCATCTTAAATCCCGTTTTATCTGAAGAACAGATAAAGGAAACAGTTAAGAAATACGAAGATATTCTTGTTTCTAAAGGTGCTAAGATGATATCGAAAGAAGATTGGGGGCTTAAAAAACTGGCCTACGCAATTCAACACAAAAAAAGTGGGTTCTACCACTTGTTTGAGTACACCGTTAACGGTGAAGCTATAAACGACCTGGAAGTTGAGTTTAGAAGAGACGAGCGCATTATGCGTTACCTTACTGTTACTCTGGACAAGCATGCAATTGCCTGGGCAGAAAGAAGAAGAATTCGCGATAACAAAAAAACTGCATAAGCCATGTCAACTTTACAACAACAAGCAAAAGGAAAAAAAGACGGAGAAATAAGATATTTAACTCCGCTTAATATAGAAACTTCTAAGAATAAAAAATACTGTCGTTTTAAAAAGTCTGGCATTAAGTATGTAGATTATAAGGACCCGGATTTTTTATTGAAGTTTGTGAACGAACAAGGTAAGATCTTACCAAGAAGGTTAACAGGTACATCTTTAAAGTACCAACGTAAAGTAGCTGTAGCTGTTAAGAGAGCGCGTCACTTGGCGTTAATGCCGTACGTAGCCGATTTATTAAAATAAAAAGCAGATAGGATATGGAACTTATATTAAAGAAAGACGTAGAGAACTTGGGTTTTGCAGATGATGTGGTCACTGTAAAAAACGGTTACGGAAGAAACTTTTTAATTCCAAGAGGACATGCTATATTGGCTACCCCTTCTGCAAAAAAGGTTTTGGCCGAGACTTTGAAGCAACGTGCCTTTAAAGAAAAGAAAGTTATTGAGGATGCTCAAAAAGAAGCAGACAAGTTAAACGGATTGGAGATCAAAATTTCTGCAAAAGCCGGTGAAGGTGACAAACTATTTGGATCTGTTACTAATGCCGACCTTGCTGAGGCACTTGAAAAAGAAGATGTTTCTATTGAAAAGAAATTTATTTCCATTGCCGGAGGTAGTGTAAAACGTACCGGGCAGTATGAAGCAACGATTCGTTTCCATAGAGATGTGATATCAAATCTCACATTCGATGTGGTTGCTGAAGCAAAGAAGTAAACTTGCACTAAAATAATATGTAAAACCCCGGCAATGTCGGGGTTTCTTTTTACCGGACAATGAAATATATAAGACTTACAAAAGAACAACTGGATGAGTTGCATCCCGAGTTCATAAACTTTTTAGCTACTCAGTCTATAACAGGTGAAGAGTGGGCAAAAATTAAAGCAGAACAACCCGAAGTGGCCGAACAGGAGCTGGACATATTTAGTGACCTTATTTGGGAAGGTGTTTTAACAAAAGCCGGTTATCTTGAAAATATCTCTCCACAGCAATTGTTTTTATTTAAGCTTGGAGAAATTGATATGCAACTCATCGTGGTTAAGGTTACCGATACATCTAAAGATATTACCACTTCTGCCGGATATAAATGGTTACAGGAAAATTTTGCTTCAGATGAGGTAGAATTCTTACAAGCGTCAAAGGACTATTCAGAAGATAGAAATGCAGATATTTTTGATTTGATCCAACAGGGAGCAGTTATTACAAAAGGAGAATTGTACCGGTTCTTTGAAAATATTCTGGGTACAACATAGCTATTCGTATCGTAAACTCTCAATGGGGTCGAGCCTAGCAGCCTTGCTGGCAGGGTAAGAACCCGCTATAACTGCAACCAGAAAGGTGATCAGGGTCGCCCATAACATGGCGGTCCATGGTAATGTAAAGTCAAAATCAAAGACCTTTGCAAATCCGAAACCGGTAAGAACACCCAGTAAGATCCCCAGGATACTTCCAAACTGACCGATCACGATCGTTTCCATGAAGAATTGCGTGGAAATAGTGGAACGCTTAGCACCCAAAGCTTTTCGTACACCAATTTCACGGG
The DNA here is from genome assembly GCA_028285705.1 of Altibacter sp. Classification (GTDB taxonomy): domain Bacteria; phylum Bacteroidota; class Bacteroidia; order Flavobacteriales; family Flavobacteriaceae; genus JANQOS01. The sequence goes on along the minus strand of JANQOS010000182.1, from coordinate 106 downwards.
TTCGTTCTGTAACCGATACGAGCATGATGTTCATCAAGGCAATGGAAGAGCCTAAAATGGTAATAATACTAATGATCCAGGCTGCAATTTCGAGTACGCCGGTAAT
>JANQOS010000174.1 GCA_028285705.1 Altibacter sp. | reverse complement strand
AAACCCAGGCTATGAAATGGTTCGTTGAACAACATGACTTTATCATGGCATTTAACAATCATACTTCCGGGGATTTGTTATTGTATCCTTTTGGTTATATAGAAAATCACCCTACTCCTGATAACGATCTCTATGTAGGGATTTCTGAAGAATTGGTTTCTCAGAATGGATTCAATAATATACTTTCCTCAGGTTTATATCCTGCTGCAGGAGATAGCGATGATTTTATGTATGGAACCGTTGGAACCCATGATAAGGTCTATGCTTTCACTCCGGAAATAGGACCAAGTTTCTGGCCTCCATCCAACCAAATTGTTGGTATTTGTAAAAGCATGATGTACCACAATATCACTGCTGCAAAAATGGTTAACAACTATGCCAGAGTGAAAGATACTGCACCTCTTTTTGTAGGCAACAATGCAGTTGCAGATGCTACTTTTGATATTAAAAGATTAGGAGTTGCAGGTTCCGGAGATTTTACGGTAAGTGTAAATGCAGTGTCTGCAAACATTACATCTGTAGGTAGTCCCGTGAGCTTCTCTGGTATGGATGTATTAGACGAAGATAATGGTACGATCCAATATACACTAGCTGCCGGTACTGCAGCCGGTGATGCTGTTACATACGAATTGGTGATCAACAACGGAAGTTTCGATACTATAATTACCGTAGAAAAATTTGCAGGAAGCCTGGTTTCCGTTTTTGAAGATAACGGGGATAGTGCAACCGATAATTTTAACAACAATGGTTGGGGTAATACAACTGCAACCTTTGTTTCACCTTCAAGTTCGATCACAGATTCTCCCGGAACTTTATATTCCGGTAATGCTAATGAAACCATTACACTTAGCAATCCTATAGACCTAACCAATGCTATTGGTGCTAATGTAACTTTTTATGCAAAGTGGGAAATTGAAAACAACTACGATTATACGCAATTTGAAGTATCCACAAACGGAGGTAGTACATGGATCCCTCAATGTGGAAAATATACTAACGAAGGAAGTACTAATAATAGCCAGCCAACTGGAGAACCATTATATGATGGTGCTCAAGCCGATTGGGTGTTGGAAGAAATAAACCTTAGTGATTATTTAGGTGAAATGATCCTGGTACGCTTTCAATTCCGTTCGGATGGTGGAGAGGAGCAGGACGGTTTCTATTTTGACGACCTAACGATCAATATTGTGGATGATGGAAATTTAGGAGCGGATGATGTTTCAGAAAAGCAATTTGGAATCTATCCAAATCCTGTGAAGGACCTGTTAAACATCACCACTCCATTAAGTAATTATGCGATTGAAGTGTATACACTGCAAGGGCAATTAGTAGCGAATACTAAAAATAATTCCGGTTCAATGACCTTTGATTACAGTGGTTATGCGTCCGGTATCTATTTGATGAAACTGACTTCCGAAAATGCTTCGCAGACCTTCAAAATTATAAAACAATAGGCATTTAATGCTAAAAATGCATATTAGAACCACGGCAAATGCCGTGGTTTTTTATTTCAGAAAAACTAAATAATTTTTCATAATTTGCATATTCACAATATTACGAATCATGACTGACCCGAAAAGACTTTTTGACTTCCCATACTATCAACTAGAAAAATACCCCCTTGAAAAATCACTTGTTAGCAAAGTGAATGGAGAATGGGTAGCTACTTCCACTCAGGAATATATAAATAAAGCTAATGCTATTAGCCGTGGCTTGCTGCGATTAGGAGTACAACCCAATGATAAAGTAGCTATCATTTCAATGACCAACCGTACCGAGTGGAATATTTGTGATATTGGTATTTTACAGGTCGGGGCTCAGGATGTACCCATATACCCTACCGTTAGTGAAGAAGATTATGAGTATGTTTTAAATCATAGTGAATCTGTTTATTGTTTTGTTTCGTGTAGTGAAGTATATGATAAAATAAAAAAAATAAAAGATAATGTCCCTTCTTTAAAAGGCATCTATTCTTTCGATGAATTAGAAAACTGCACCAATTGGAATGAAGTATTGAAATTAGGAGAGGACGAAAGTAATCAGGAAGAAGTCGAAAGCCGTAAAGCAGCCGTAAAAGAAGACGATCTGGCAACATTAATATATACTTCCGGTACTACAGGAAGGCCTAAAGGTGTCATGCTTTCACATAAGAATATTGCCAGTAATGCGGTACATAGTGAAGAACGGCTTCCAATTGAATTTGGAACTTCCAAAGCACTAAGCTTTTTACCTGTTTGCCATATCTATGAGCGCATGTTATTGTATATGTACCAATATTGTGGTGTAAGTATTCATTTTGCTGAAAGTTTAGAGACCATCAGCGACAATTTAAAAGAGGTAAAACCGGAAGTAATGACTGCAGTTCCCCGCTTGTTGGAGAAGGTATATGATAAGATCATAGCCAAAGGTTCAGATCTCACCGGAGTAAAGAAAAAGTTATTCTTCTGGGCAGTTGAGCTAGGTTTACAATGGGAGCCCTATAGTAAAAACGGTTGGTGGTATGAAACAAAATTAAAACTGGCCCGCAAACTTATTTTCAGTAAATGGCAGGAAGCTTTGGGAGGGAACCTGAAAGCAATTGCTTCGGGAAGTGCTGCATTACAACCTCGTTTGGCAAGAGTATTCAATTCGGCTGGAATTCCCATAATGGAAGGCTATGGTTTAACTGAAACCTCGCCGGTATTAACTGTAAATGACATGCGAAATGGCGGATTTAGAATTGGTACCGTAGGAAAACCTTTGTCTAATACTGAAATAAAAATTGCTGAAGACGGAGAGATCCTGGCCAAAGGGCCACAGATAATGCAGGGCTATTATAAAGATCCGGAAAAGACTGCTGAAGTTTTAAAGGACGGCTATTTTCATACCGGGGATATTGGAGAGGTCGATGCTGATGGCTTCCTGAAAATTACCGACCGTAAAAAAGAAATGTTCAAGACCAGTGGCGGTAAATATGTTGCACCGCAACTTTTAGAAAATGCTATGAAGCAATCACGCTTTATTGAGCAGATCATGGTTGTGGGTGATGGTGAGAAGATGCCTGCAGCACTCATACAACCCAACTGGGAATTTATATCCGATTGGAACGAACGCAAAGAGAAAAACCTGTCCAATGACCCAAATGTGCTGGTGAACGATGAAACTTTGATCAAACGGATCCAAAAAGAAGTGGATAAGTTCAATGAACGTTTTGGTAAGTGGGAAAAGATCAAAAAATTTGAATTGACTCCCGATGTTTGGGGCATAGAAAGTGGCCACCTCACTCCTACCATGAAAATGAAACGGAAAGTGATCAAAGAAAAATACCTTCACCTTTATAATAAGATCTACGAACACGAATCATAAGTAATAGATATTCTTTTTATAAAGAGGAGCATTAAAAACTCTCTTTCCTAAAAAAGAATTCCCTGTTTGAAGCTTTTTTCATAATAATTTCATAATTTACTATGCATGCATAATAAAATTTTTTATCTTTGGAATTCCAATATTTCAAGATGAAGGAAAAAACAATCGATTATGTACTGCGTGCCACCTGGATGGGTGTACAGAAAATGTACAACGAAGAAGCCAGTAAAAAAGGGAGTACCATGGCAACCGGTTTCGCTTTAATTAGTATTGACCCGGAAAAAGGAACTTCTTCAACGGCTCTTGGCCCAAAAATGGGAATGGAAGCCACCAGCCTTTCACGAACTCTAAAATCTATGGAAGAAAAAGGTTTGATAGAGCGTAAACCCAATCCGTTAGATGGCCGTGGTGTTATTATACATCTCACTCCTTTTGGCCTGGAAATGCGTGAGTTTTCTAAAAATGTGGTGCTCCGCTTCGATGAAGCAGTAAAAGAAACCATTAATATGGAAGATCTGGAAACATTTAAAACCGTTGCACATACCATCCTGGAACTCATCAACAGTAAGAAGATATACATATCTGAAAATAATATACTATAAAATGTCAAAAAGAAGAATTAATAAAGTTGCTGTCATTGGCTCGGGGATCATGGGAAGTGGTATTGCTTGCCATTTCGCCAATATAGGTGTGGAAGTATTGCTATTGGACATCGTCCCTCGTGAATTAAATGACAAAGAAAAAGCCAAGGGACTTACCCTGAATGATAAGGTGGTTCGTAACCGTTTGGTAAATGACGCATTAACTACCGCTATCAAATCAAAACCGGCACCTCTATATCACAATAGTTTTGCCAGTCGGATCAGTACCGGAAACCTTGAAGATGATATTTCAAAAGTTTCAGCTGTGGATTGGATCATCGAGGTGGTTGTAGAACGCCTGGATATCAAACAACAGGTCTTTGAAAATTTAGAGAGACACAGAACTCCCGGAACATTGATCACTTCAAATACTTCAGGGATTCCTATTAAGTTCATGAGTGAAGGACGAAGTGATGATTTTCAGCAACACTTTTGCGGAACACATTTCTTTAACCCTCCCCGCTATCTGAAATTATTTGAAATTATCCCGGGGCCCAAGACCAAACTGGAAGTTTTAGATTTCTTAAATGGATACGGTGAAAAATTCCTTGGGAAAACTTCCGTAATAGCAAAAGACACACCTGCTTTTATAGGAAACCGTATTGGAATCTTCGGAATTCAAAGTTTGTTTCATTTAGTGAAAGAAATGGGATTGACCGTTGAAGAAGTTGATAAATTAACAGGCCCGGTCATTGGACGGCCAAAATCTGCAACCTTTAGAACGGTAGATGTAGTTGGGCTGGACACATTGGTACATGTTGCCAATGGGATCTATGAAAACTGTCCTAATGATGAAGAACACGAGATCTTTAAGTTGCCTGCCTTTATAAATACTTTGATGGAAAACAAATGGCTGGGAAGTAAAAGCGGGCAAGGTTTCTATAAAAAAATTAAAGGGGATGACGGACGAAGTGAGATCCTGGGGTTAGACCTGGAAACACTGGAATACCGAAAAGGTAAAAAAGCCTCCTTCCCTACTTTGGAATTGACAAAAAGTATCGATAAGGTTGTTGACCGTTTTAAAGTATTGGTCAACGGAAAAGACAAAGCAGGGGAATTCTACCGAAAGAGTTTTGGAAGTATGTTTGCCTATGTTTCAAAGCGTATTCCTGAAATCTCAGATGAATTGTATAAGATCGATGACGCAATGAAAGCTGGTTTCGGTTGGGAAAATGGCCCATACGAAATTTGGGACGCTGTGGGTGTAAAAGAAGGGATACAGCTTATAAAAGAACTGGGAAAAGAACCCGCACCCTGGATTAGTGAGATGCTGGACGCTGGTATTGACAGCTTCTATACTGTAAAAAAAGGTGCTACCTACTATTACGATATTCCAAAGAAACAATATGTAAAAGTACCCGGACAGGATGCATTCATTATTCTAAACAATATTCGCGAATCGAACGAAGTATTTAAGAATAGTGGTGTTGTTATTGAAGATCTTGGCGATGGTATCTTAAATGTAGATTTCCAAAGCAAAATGAACAGCATAGGAGGAGATGTACTGGCAGGACTGAATAAAGCCATCGACATTGCGGAAAAAGATTTTGACGGATTAGTGGTTGGTAACCAAGGAGCCAATTTCTCTGTAGGTGCTAACATAGGTATGATCTTCATGATGGCAGTAGAGCAGGAATATGACGAATTGAACGCTGCCGTAAAATATTTTCAGGACAGTTGTATGCGTCTGCGCTACTCCTCTATCCCTACGGTAGTTGCTCCTCACGGAATGTCCCTTGGTGGCGGCTGTGAAATGACACTGCACGCGGATAAAGTCGTGGCTGCTGCTGAAAGTTATATTGGCCTTGTGGAATTTGGTGTTGGTGTGATCCCCGGTGGTGGTGGTTCTAAAGAAATGACCCTACGTGCCAGTGATACCTTTCAAAAAAATGACGTAGAGCTAAACAGGCTTCAGGAGTATTTTTTGACGATTGGTATGGCAAAAGTTTCAACCTCAGCCTATGAAGCCTTTGACACAGGTATCCTTCAGAAAGGAAAAGACATTGTAATTGTCAACAAAGACCGGCAAATAGCTGCAGCAAAAGCTGTAGCCAGAATGATGGCAGATCAGGGATATACAAAACCCGTGAAACGAAAAGATGTAAAGGTCTTAGGAAAACAAGCTTTAGGAATGTTCTTAGTGGGAACCGACTCAATGGAAGCTGCCCATTATATTAGTGAGCACGATAAAAAGATCGCAAACAAACTAGCCTATGTAATGGCAGGTGGCGATCTGTCCGAACCTACTCTTGTCAGCGAACAATATCTACTGGATCTTGAAAGAGAAGCTTTTTTAAGCCTGTGTGGAGAGCGCAAGACATTGGAAAGATTGCAACATATGATCCAGAAAGGAAAACCACTTCGTAATTAAGTTACGAAGAGTAATGAGATATCAGTAATTAGTATTTAGTATGCATAAAATTGAAGATTTAAAGATTTGGCATAAAGCTATAGCATTAGCTAAATCCGTGTACTTAATAGCTGATGGATTGCCTTCCGAAGAAAGGTTTGGGCTAATATCTCAAATCAAGAGGTGTGCTGTTTCTATTCCTTCAAATATTGCAGAAGGAGCAGGAAGAAATTCACAAAAAGAATTTACACATTTCTTAAGTATAGCAAATGGTTCGGCTTATGAATTACAAACACAACTAATATTAATCATTGAATTGCAATTAATTCCAGAAGAAAAAATAAAACCTGTATTAGAAAAAGTATCGGAAATTCAGAAGATGAGTTATGGATTTCAAAAATCAATCAAAGAATCTCAATACTAATATCTTAATACTTAATACCAGATAGATGAAAACAGCATATATAGTAAAAGCATATAGAACAGCAGTAGGAAAAGCACCTCGTGGAGTATTCCGTTTCAAGAGGCCGGATGAACTGGCTGCCGAAACCATTCAATACATGATGGATGAGCTACCACAGTTAGAAAAGGCACGTATCGATGATGTTATTGTTGGAAACGCAATGCCCGAAGCCGAACAAGGCCTCAATATGGCTCGTTTGATCTCCTTGATGGGACTTAAAATTGAAGACGTTCCGGGAGTAACTGTAAACAGGTATTGCGCATCGGGAGTAGAAACCATAGCTATTGCAACAGCTAAGATCCAAAGTGGAATGGCAGATTGTATTATTGCGGGCGGATCGGAAAGTATGAGCTATATACCCATGGGAGGTTACAAACCTACTCCTGATTATAAAATTGCAAAAGAGGGCCACGAAGACTACTACTGGGGAATGGGGCTCACTGCGGAAGCAGTTGCCAATCAGTTTAACGTATCCCGTGAAGATCAGGATGAGTTTGCATATAGCAGCCATATGAAAGCTTTGAAAGCACAGGCGGAAGACCGTTTTCAGGATCAGATCGTCCCCATTGAAGTAGAACACACTTTTGTGAATGAAGCAGGAAAAAAAGAAACAAAGAGCTATACGGTTACCAAAGACGAAGGGCCACGAAAAGGAACCAATAAAGAGGCACTTGCAAAACTCCGCCCGGTATTTGCGGCCAATGGAAGTGTTACTGCCGGAAACTCTTCACAAATGAGTGACGGTGCCGCTTTTGTAATGGTAATGAGCGAAGAAATGGTAAAAGAACTGGACCTGGAACCCATCGCACGTATGGTTAATTTTGCTGCGGCAGGAGTTGAACCACGTATTATGGGAATTGGACCTGTGAAAGCAATTCCGAAGGCATTAGAACAAGCCGGAATGAAACAAGACCAAATTGATCTGATCGAACTAAATGAAGCATTCGCCTCGCAATCACTGGCTGTAATTCGTGAATTGGATTTAAATCAGGATATCGTGAATGTAAATGGCGGAGCCATAGCATTGGGGCACCCATTGGGATGTACAGGAGCAAAATTATCTGTGCAACTGTTCGACGAGATGCGCAAACGAGATATGAAAGGCAAATACGGAATGGTCACCATGTGTGTAGGTACGGGCCAGGGAGCCGCAGGAATCTATGAATTTTTGAATTAATTGAAAGTATTAAGATATGAGTATTGAGTAATGAGAAAACTAATGAATCTTCTAAATACTCAATACTAACTACTAAAACCTTATAGAATATGAGTACAACTGCTGAAAATAAAAACATACTTAGAGGAGGCCAGTTTTTGGTAAAAGAAACTGTCTGCGAAGATATATTTACTCCGGAGGACTTTTCCGAAGAACAAAGAATGATGAAAGATGCTGTAATGGAATTCAACGATCGGGAGATCATTCCTTACAGAGACCGTTTTGAAAAAAAGGATTATGCATTTACAGAAGAAGTAATGCGTAAAGCCGGTGAGCTTGGTTTTTTAAGCGTAGCCGTTCCCGAAGCCTATGGCGGATTAGGAATGGGCTTTGTGTCTACCCTGCTTACCTGTGATTATATCTCCAGTGGAACGGGGTCCTTTAGTACAGCCTTTGGAGCACATACAGGAATCGGGACCTTGCCGATCACCCTATATGGAACCGAAGAACAAAAACAAAAATACGTCCCTAAATTGGCATCCGGAGAGTGGTTTGGCGCTTACTGCCTTACAGAACCGGGAGCAGGAAGTGATGCCAATAGTGGTAAAACCAAAGCGGTACTTAGCGAAGATGGAACTCACTACAAGATAAGCGGACAAAAGATGTGGATATCCAATGCGGGATTCTGTAGCCTGTTCATCGTTTTTGCACGTATCGAAGATGACAAGAACATTACGGGATTCATTGTTGAGAATGACCCAAACAATGGTATTACCTTGGGAGAAGAAGAACACAAACTAGGGATTCGTGCATCATCCACACGCCAGGTATTCTTTAGTGATACTGTGGTCCCTGTTGAAAATATGTTATCTACTCGCGGCAATGGATTCAAGATCGCTATGAATGCATTAAATGTAGGGCGTATAAAACTTGCCGGTGCCTGTCTGGACTCACAAAGGCGTGTCACCACAACTGCTACGCAATATGCCATAGAACGTAAACAGTTCAACACTCCAATTGCCGAGTTTGGAGCTATTAAATCCAAAATTGCAGAAATGGCAATGAATGCCTATGTAGGGGAATCGGCTACGTATCGTGCAGCGAAGAATATCGAGGACCGCATTGCTATTAGAATTAGTGAAGGTAACACACACCAGGAAGCAGAATTGAAAGGTGTTGAGGAATATGCAATAGAATGTTCCATACTGAAAGTTGCTGTTTCTGAAGATATTCAGAACTGTGCAGATGAAGGAATTCAGATTTTCGGTGGAATGGGATTCTCTGAAGACACTCCAATGGAAGCTGCATGGAGAGACGCACGGATTGCAAGAATTTATGAAGGAACCAATGAAATAAATCGGATGCTATGTGTTGGAATGCTGGTAAAGAAAGCTATGAAAGGACATGTGGACCTGTTGGGTCCGGCTATGGCAGTAGGCAAAGAACTTACCGAGATTCCTTCATTTGAGACTCCGGATTATTCTGCTGTACTTTCCGAAGAAAAAGCGATGGTAGCTAAACTGAAGAAAGTGTTCCTTATGGTAGCAGGTGCTGCTGTGCAAAAATTTGGGCCGGATCTGGAAGAGCACCAACAAATGTTATTGGCCGCATCCAATATATTGATCGAGATCTATATGGCGGAAAGCGCGATCCTTAGAACTGAAAAGAATGCGAAACGTTTTGGAGAAGACACTCAAAAAGAACAGATCGCCATGGCTAAATTATATCTGTACCATGCCATAGATATTATAGATACAAAAGCAAAAGAGGCAATTATATCTTTTGCCGAAGGCGACGAGCAACGCATGATGCTTATGGGGCTAAAGCGCTTTACCAAGTATCAAAATATGCCCAATATAGTTGGGATGCGTAATCTGATTGCTGAAAAAGTCATTGCGGAGAAGAAATATCCGTTTTAAGAGTCAATTTTTTAAGATTGAAAATTGGTTAGTTAGTTGAGAAGCCACCTCATAGTAAGGTGGCTTTTGTTTTTAAAACTTGGCTTAAACTTTGTTATCTTTAAATCAAAATTACTATCATGCTACAAAGATTGGCCTATATTTTTTGTGTTCTAAGTACTTCACTCCTGGCTCAAACCAATACAGATGTATTTGTTATGGATATTGCTCCTTCCGAAAATGGGTTGGAAATAACAAACTTCAAAAACATTTCAAATAATCCGGGGTATGACAATCAACCTTCTTTTGCTTTTGGGTTGGTTCTTTATGCAGGGACCAAAGATACGCAGACAGATATTCAGGCGTGGCAAATAAAAGCAGGCACTACAGAGCGTGTAAATAAAAAGACCTCCGGAGGAGAATACTCTCCACAATTAGCTAGAGATGGGGTTGGGTTTACTGCTGTCCGTCTGGACACTACTGGGTTACAAAGGCTTTATTACTATGATAATAAAGGGGAATCATTTGTATTGATAAACGACCTGCAAGTTGCTTATTATACATTTTATGATAAGAAAACCGTAGTATCGTCTGTTCTTTCAGATGACCGACTTGACCTTGTAATAACAGACCTGCCTACTCAAACGAACGATACCATTTTAAAAGGAGCCGGGCGATCCATTCACAAAATACCGGATACAGAAGCTGTGAGCTATACTGCTTTGAACGAAGAAGGTAATTATGAAATTTATCAAATCGATATGAAAAGCAGGGAAAGCTTTTTTATTACCGAATTACCTATTGGAATACAAGACTATACCTGGTTAAATGATTCACAAATGATCTTAGGGAGCGGAACAAAGCTTTTTATATATGATACGCTCGGAAATCCTAAATGGGAACAGGTCGCAGATCTTTCAGAATACAATATAAAAGACATCACCCGCCTGGCTGCCAGTCAATTTTTTAATAAGCTGGCTTTAGTAGCTGAACCACTTGCTAATTAACTCACCCGGATAAATAGAATAATAAACTTTAACAGGAACTATTCATAAATCTTTCGCTATTTTTATTGCAAACAATTGAACAATGAAGATTTGTATTTCTGTTTTGGGACTCCTTTTTACAGTAGTTTCATTTGCTCAAACCGATATTCGGATGTATGATATCATCAATGCAGTTTCAGCAGAAAGAATAGAAGCAGATATTACCAAACTTGCAGGTTTTGGTACCCGTCATACGCTTAGCGACACTCTTTCGCAAACAAGAGGAATTGGTGCGGCACGTAGGTGGATCAAATCTGAGTTCGATGCGATCTCAAAAGATTGTAATGGATGTCTTGATGTATTTTATCAGAAGGACCTCGTTAAAAAAGATGAGAACAAACGTATTGTAAAAGATGTTTGGGTAGTGAATGTAGTAGCTATTCAAAAAGGAACCAAATATCCTAACCGCTATATAGTGATGAGTGGGGATATTGATTCGCGTGTAAGCGATCCTAATGATTATACTTCAGATTCGCCCGGAGCGAACGATAATGCAAGTGGAATGGCCGGTGCCATTGAAGCTGCGCGGGTGCTGTCCAAATATACTTTTGAAAATAGCATCATATACGCAGGCCTGAGTGGGGAAGAACAGGGGCTATTTGGAGGTAA
>JANQOS010000172.1 GCA_028285705.1 Altibacter sp. | reverse complement strand
AGAAGTTAAGTCCGTTTGCGCCGATGGTACTACAATCGTGGAAGAGTAGGTCGCCGCCTTCTTTTAAAACCTTCATCTATAACAGATGAAGGTTTTTTTATTATAAAGACAATTAACATCAATTATTACAGTTTCTTATCTTATTATATAATGTTATTGATGGAGCAAAGCAGAACAGAAGAAATTTGGAACGCCGCCTCACACGGGGCAGGTATATTACTAGGCATTGCCGGACTCATATTACTTTTGTCCTTTGATTCGGCTAAGACAGCATATAGCACACTGAGCATCTTTTTGTATGCCAGCTCTGTTATTGTGCTATATTCGACATCTACCATATATCATGCAGTTAGTAATGCAAACTGGAAGAATATATTCAGGCGTATGGACCATATTAGCATTTATTTCCTAATAGCAGGAACGTATACTCCGGTTGCACTAATCACTTTGGAAAATACTTCAGGATGGCTCATCTTTTGGATTGTATGGGGAATAGCTATTTTAGGAACAATCTTAAAGATATTTTTTACCGGAAGGTTTGAAATTTTTTCTTTATTACTATATCTGGGAATGGGCTGGCTGATTGTTATTGACTTCAGTAACCTGGTCTCTTTGCAATCATCTATGGGAATCAGCTTGCTATTACTGGGAGGTGCTTTTTATACTCTTGGTATTGTATTTTATGCAGTTAAAAAGATCCCATATAATCATGTGATCTGGCATTTCTTTGTTCTAGCCGGAAGTATTTCTCACTTCTTCTTTATTTTCCTCGATGTTATCTAAAAGAATATTCAAATTATATAAGCAATCACAAAACCTAATACGATCGTCACTAATTTTGCCAGATTGAATTTGTGATCTTTACTACTCTCATACAATATGGTAGTGGAAACATGAAGAAAGATACCAATAACAATGGCTGTGATTTCAGTATGATATTCTTGTAAAAGCCTGAAATTGGACAACCAATTTCCCAATGGGGTCATAAGGGCAAATAACAGCATGAAGGTTATTGTGATTACTTTACTATACCCGGCTTTAATAAAAAAGAAAGACAAGATGAGAGCTACAGGGATCTTATGGATTATTACTCCTATTAAAATATTATTTTCATCAGAAATTGGGAACCCTTCCAGTAATGCATGAATGGAAAGACTAATGAACAGTAACCAAGGGAAATTTCTTTTCTCAGAATGAATATGAACATGTCCGTGTTCCGCTCCTTTGGAAAAGAACTCCAGGCATATTTGAAGCAATATACCCCCCATAATAAAAATTCCAATACGCTCTGTAGGCATTTCAAAAACCTCCGGAAGCAATTCAAGAATGGTCATGGATAATAAGAACGCTCCACTAAATGCAAGATAAATTGACATCTGTTTGACCTCTTTGATCTTAAAACCGGAAGCAATGAAGTATCCAATGGCAACAGCCAGAAAGAGTAGTAGGTATTTCATTAGTTAAAGATAAGAATTAGTCTTTCTGATGATTTTTCATCAAAAGGGTTTAAATGGTAATCTCCAAAGCAATACAACAAGTTTACATTAGCTTTTTCAAAATATATTTTAAAATCATTTAAAGTGATCGCTTTAACCCGTTCTGTGTAAAAATGATCTTTAGCATCATGGGTAAACCTAATGTCTTTAAAAATATATCCATTTTCGATATATTTTTGGATATTGAATGTTATTTCTTCTATATTCTTGGTCTCGGATGCAACAATGTTCTTTTTTACATAAGCGACGTTCAAGAAATCAATAACACCAACACCCTTTGCCTTCAACCCTTTTTTTATTGCCTTTATGGTCCGGAGATTGTCTTCTTCCTTTTCAAAATAACCGAAGCTGGTAAATAAATTAAATATGGCGTCGAATTTTTTGGAAAAAGGAACAGACATATCATGAACTCTAAAATGAAGCCTTTCATTTTCAAATTGTTTTGCATAAGCGATACTTGAGGGAGAAAGATCCACGCCAATTACTTTATAGCCTAGCTTGTTAAGGTAGCTTGAGTGACGTCCTTTACCACAAGCAAGATCAAGAATTTCCGAATCTTTGGAAAGTTTTAAGAATGAGGTGAGCTTATTCATGAAGAAACCGGCCTCTTCATAATCCCTATCCTTATATAATATGTGGTAGTAGGGAGTATCAAACCAAGACTTGTACCAATTATCGGTTTCTTTTTGCATGAATAGATTTTTGCAGTGCTAAAATACTGTATTTTTGCAGGACTTTACGAAAGACACTATGGGAAAAAATTTTAAGATGGTAGCCAAGACTCTCTACGGCTTGGAAGATTTACTGGTACAGGAGCTACGACAGTTGGGAGCTTCTAATATTGAGGCAGGTACCAGAAACGTGGCTTTTGAAGGTGATACAGGGTTTATGTATAAAGCAAATTTGTGTTGCCGTACCGCAATTAAGATTTTAAAGCCCATTACTGCTTTCAATGTTTTTACTGAAGAAGACCTCTATAAGAAAGTATACGCGATTCCCTGGGAGAACTACATGGAAGCAAATGGGAGTATTGCGATTGATTCAACGGTTTTTTCAAAACAATTCACTCATTCTCAATATGTCTCTTTTAAAACAAAAGATGCTATTGTAGATAGGTTCCGTGATAAAGAGGGAGAGCGTCCGGATGTAGACCTGGACCATCCTACACTACGTGTTAATATACATATTGATAGGAACATATGTACGGTCTCTTTGGATAGTTCCGGACAGTCCTTACATAAAAGAGGGTATAAGACCGAAAACACCATAGCACCCATAAACGAAGTATTGGCTGCAGGAATGATCATGCTTTCTGGCTGGAGCGGACAATGTGATCTAATGGACCCTATGTGTGGTAGTGGTACCTTTTTGGCCGAAGCTGCTATGATCGCATGTAATATACCGCCCAACCTGAACAGGGATGAATTTGGTTTTGAGACCTGGCCCGATTTCGATGTGGACCTATATGAATTGATCGAAGATTCTGCTTTAAAGAAAATTAGAGACTTTCATTTCAATATCTACGGCTTTGATACTGATACTTTTGCGGTTAAAAAAGCGAAACAGAATATTAGAAATGCCAACCTTCAGGAATTTATCGAAGTTAAGGTTCAGGACTTTTTCAATAGTAAAAAGGAAACCGGTCGCCAATTGTATATGATCTTTAATCCTCCCTACGATGAGCGGATTTCTGTAAATGATATTGAGAAATTCTATGGAAATATTGGTACCACACTAAAGCATGGATATCCGGGAACACAGGCATGGATGATCACCAGCAATATGGAAGCATTAAAACATGTGGGGCTACGCCCTTCCCGAAGAATAAAACTCTATAACGGAAAATTAGAAAGCAAGTTTGTGCATTACGAGATGTATGAAGGAAGTAAGAAAGCCAAAAAACAATAATTATTTTTTAAAGATTGGGATCAAATAGGAAATGGAATACCCGTAACCCACACCAAATTCACTAAAATCATAAGTCCTGTTAAAACCCGGAATATATAGATTATCAAAGTTATCGGGTTTGTCTTCAGAGATCTTTCGCTTCAATTGAAGGTTGACAGATAGATACAGGTTATTGAAGATCTCGGTTTTTACTCCCACAATCAATTCTGCCCAATGTGCTGTAAGCCCTGTGAATTCCCTTGGGTCTGTTCTAAAAGAGGCCGGAAAGGTTGGATTGGTCGTATAAATACCATATGCAAGTAACTCCTGTGTAAAAGTAGAAAAGCCGTAGCGTAGCCCACCATGTATTGCATTGTTCATCCCCAACCAGTTATTATAGGCATTGAAATCAAAACCTACTTTTGCATAACTTCCGGATGTTTTTGAATTTAAATTCGCTTCAAACCGATCCTTTTTCTCATTTCCAATTTCAGCTGCTGCATAAAACCTTTCAGAAACACGAAAATCGGCTATAACTTCAAAACCGGTATAACCATCTTCCAGTAGTGTACGTAGTGGTTTTGAGATATCTGCGCCTACTCGGAGTCCGTATTTTTCATTTTTTTTGGTAATGGAATCGTTTGTCACTGTTTCCTGTTGTGCCATTCCCGAAAATGACACGAACATCATACTAATGTAAAATAGTAATATGTGCTTGCGTTTCATTTTCTATGGTTTGGTTTAATATTTCAATGGACACGATCCAATTCGCGGTTCCTTCATCTTCGAGGTTTACTAAAAGATCACTATATACAGTTTTAAAAGCACAGGCCCTGTTCACATAAATATCTTCGTGGTTATATGTAAATCCCAATATATCTGTATTTGGGTTGGTCCCTTCATCATCACTTTTAAAACGGTAGTTGGTTAAGTTTGCACCCGGATTTAGTGGAATTGCAATTGAGTCGGTCGATGTCTGTGTTATGACTTGAGTACTGTTATCATCTGCTGTTTCGACAGTAAGGTTGGGTACTTCTTTTGCTTCAAGGGGATTTGCACTATCCTTAAATGTTATGATAAGTAAAGGAGTTGTAGCGGTTCCTTCTGAACATATATCATCACGGGTACACCCATTAAGTACCGGAAGAAGTATAATTATTAAAATAATCTTTTTGAGCATAGGCATTTTCTGAAGCTATTTCAGAAGGATTTATCGTTTTTCCAAAAGTACAACATTTTCCACGTGATGTGTTTGTGGAAACATATCTACCGGTTGAACTTTAGTTACTTTATAATGGCTGTCTAGCAGTGCCAGATCTCTTGCTTGTGTAGCACTGTTACAGCTTACATATACAATTTTTTGGGCAGAAATAGCAACTAATTGTTGTACTACAGCTGCATGCATTCCATCCCGTGGCGGATCTGTGATCACAATATCAGGAATTCCGTGTTGTTGGATAAAATCTTCATTAAAAACTTTTTTCATGTCACCCACGTAGAATTCAACGTTGGTAATATTATTTAATTGCGCATTTTCCTTCGCTGCTTCAATTGCTTCAGGGATGGCTTCTACACCTATTACTTTTCTGGCTTTTTTGGCAACAAATTGTGCAATGGTGCCTGTACCTGTATAGAGGTCGTATACCAGTTCGTTTCCGGTTAATCCGGCAAATTCCCGGGTGATTTTGTATAATTCGTAGGCTTGTTCGCTATTGGTTTGATAGAACGACTTCGCATTTATCTTAAACCTTAAGCCTTCCATCTCTTCAAAAATGTGATCTTTCCCCGCATGGCAAATAACTTCCTGATCGTAAATGGTATCGTTCCCTTTTGTATTCACTACATAAAGTAAGGAGGTGATCTCCGGAAACTGTGCAGTAATGGCATCCAAAAGTAATTTTCTATTCGTAGCATCTTCATGAAAGAACTGAAGTAATACCATCACATCCCCGGTTGAAGAAGTCCGGATCATTAGTGTTCGTAAAAAGCCTTCTTGTTTTCGGCTGTTAAAAAAGGACAGTTCCAATTCCTCAGCCTTTGCTTTTACAAAGTTGCGGATAGCATTGCTGGGGTCGCGTTGTAAATGGCATTTGTTTAGGTCCAGGATCTTATCCCACATTCCGGGAATATGAAAACCAAGGGCGTTTCTGTTTTCGATCACTTCTTCACTTTGTATTTGCTCCAATGTAAGCCATTTACTGTCGCTAAATGAGAATTCCATCTTGTTGCGGTAAAAGTAATGCTCTGCGGACCCCAAAATAGGTAGAACAGGAGGTATTTCAACTTTCCCAAGACGTATTAAATTGTTTTCAACTTCCTTTTGCTTAAAATAAAGCTGGTGTTCATAGCCCATATGCTGCCACTTACAGCCTCCGCAGGTTCCAAAATGTTCACATCTTGGTTCAGTCCGCTTCTTCGAATATTTAGAAAAAGAGATCGCTGTACCTTCATAGTAAGCTTTACGTTGTTTAGTTGTTTGAACAGTAACAATATCACCGGGGACCGCATTTTTCACAAATACTATTCTGCCATCCGGAGCCTTGGCAATTGCTTTTCCTTTGGCGCCGGCATCTGTAACGGTTAAATCTTCAAAAACTTTTCGGATCTTCTTTTTTCTGGACATTGCGCAAAAATAAGAATAGCAAAACATATTCAGATAAAATATTGGGCTTATCTTATAAAAATGAATAAAAAATGAACCTTTCATATTTTTCTACGTCTTTATAATAGAAATGAAAGTGTTTTAAAAATGTTTGTCTGGATGCAAATGGACAAGAATGCATTACTACGGGAAATCAAGCGGTTGGAACTGCAAGTGTCGTCACTGTTCGGAAAATTATAACAATTAAGGTTTTAGCAAATAACTAATATTTGTTAAATTGCGAACCTCTAGGGATGATTTCTCTCCCACGCTGCTTTTTCGTAATTCTTCGAAAGAATAAAGGTACAGTAGGAATGGTTATTTTATTCACTTTAAATTTTTTAAAATGGCTGTTTTAGACCAATTTACTTCGCAAAAAGCGATCGATTTAGAAAACCGATACGGCGCTCACAATTATCACCCGCTTCCTGTTGTATTAAGCAGGGGAGAAGGTGTTTATGTATGGGACGTTGACGGTAAAAAGTATTATGATTTTCTTTCAGCATATTCTGCTGTAAACCAAGGGCACTGTCACCCAAAGATCATTGATGCAATGGATAAACAATCCAGAACACTCACACTTACTTCCCGTGCTTTCCATAACGATATGTTAGGGAAGTATGAGAAATTTGCCTGTGAGTACTTCAATTTTGATAAACTCCTACCCATGAATACAGGTGCGGAAGCTGTTGAAACAGCAGTCAAGCTCTGTAGAAAGTGGGCCTACGAGAAAAAGGGCATTGAAGAGAACGAGGCAGAGATCATTGTTTGTAATAATAATTTTCACGGAAGGACAACAACGATCATTTCTTTCTCTAATGATCCGGTGGCAAGAAAGAACTTTGGGCCTTATACCAATGGCTTCATTAAAATAGCGTACGATGACCTTACCGAATTAGAGCAGGTTTTAACTACGAATAAAAATGTTGCAGGCTTTTTGGTGGAACCAATCCAGGGTGAGGCCGGAGTATATGTTCCTTCTGAAGGATATTTAGCTGCAGCTGCAGCATTATGTAAAAAGCATAATGTGTTATTTATTGCAGATGAAGTACAGACCGGAATTGCTCGTACCGGAAAGTTGTTAGCAGTAGATCATGAAAATGTAAGACCGGATGTTCTGATTCTGGGAAAAGCCTTAAGTGGAGGGGCTTATCCGGTATCTGCCGTTTTGGCTAATGATGATATCATGGGCGTAATAAAGCCCGGAACACACGGATCTACATTTGGGGGAAACCCTGTAGCAGCAGCAGTTGCAATTGCTGCTTTAGAAGTTGTAAAGGAAGAATCCCTAGCCGAGAATGCCGAAAGACTTGGAAAACTGTTTAGAAGTGAGTTAAATGCTTATATACAGACCAGTACTATTGCAAAATTGGTTCGGGGAAAAGGATTGTTGAATGCAATTGTCATTAACGATTCGGAAGAAGGAGATACTGCATGGAATATTTGCTTAAGACTAAGAGATAATGGATTATTGGCAAAGCCAACACATGGAAATATCATTCGTTTTGCACCACCTTTGGTTATGAATGAAGAACAACTAATGGATTGTGTTTCCATTATCATAAATACATTGAAGGAATTTGAATAGTACTTTATTTGTAATTTATATAAAACAAAAAAGCGGCCATCTGGCCGCTTTTTTATGTATGAAACACAGATAATTACAATCCGTATTGATCCATTAGGTCCTGATTCATATTCATAATTCCATCCATACCAATAGTGGCGAATAAGAATATTACATAGCCTAAATATATTACGTTTAAGATAATACCTATAATAGCTAATATCTTACCGGTTTTTACATTTTGGTAACCGCTATATTGTTCTGGGTTCTCCATATATAGTGCAGTTGCTTTCTTGGCCATCACCATAGCGATGATACCAAAAATCAATCCCAGTACTCCATAACAACAGCATGTTATAATGGATACGATCCCGAAAACCAGAATGAGGGTTGAATTGGGTAATTTTTGTTTTTCCATAATTGAAAGTGTATTTAGTTGATTAACAGATATAAATTTAAATTAAATAATTTAAAATTACTATGTAATGAAATAATTTCTGGCGATTTAGAGTACATTACTCATCTTTATAGCATAACTAATTATAATAATGGCAATGTTTATGAAGATGAGTGCTACTTTAATTTGAAAAGCGTATTTGAACTTTACAAAAAAATTGAAAATAATAAATCCAGCCAGAAGAATAAGTGTATAAATGGCCGGGTACATTTTAAAAGCAGCAACGAATTCACCTCTAAAAAGTAAGGCTGTAGCACGTTGGATGCCACAGCCTAAACATTCTACCCCGAAGATTTTTTTATTCATGCAATCAAGCATATGGTCTTCGAGTCCTTCTAAGATCATGAAGGTTTATCTTTTATTATGGATAGTCATCTTATAATCAATAGCAACATTATCCACAGTTGTTAATTTCACCAAATATACACCATCACTTAGGCTGGCAGTAGAGAAACTAAAGTTCCTAACAGGGCCTATATTGTTTTGTGTAATGACTAACTTCCCAGCCATATCGTATACATGAGCAGTTTTGATGTCGTACTCTTCTGGATTCTTAACCTCCAGTTGCGCTACAGAATTATTCTGGAAAAAGTCAACAGACCCTCTTATCTGCTCATTAGAATTAGCAGTAGCTTTTGTAGCTAAGCCGGTACTATTACCGTCAATGATGTCATTGTTAGGACTGTTTCTGAACACAATATAGAACCTGTCCTTATAGTCTCCAGCCGGTAAAAATATATCGGCAGAATCACCTCCTGTTATTTTATAGGCTGCATTATCTGAAGTATCCAATAAATACACAGCAGTTGTTGGCAAGTTAACTTCTTCAACTACTTTAACACTCACCGGAAATTCTTTGTCCAGTTCAAAAGTAATAGGAATTCTTTTTGTAAGCTCAAAAGGAACTGTTTGAATAACGAAAGGCTTAATATTTGTATCCTGCCCAACGGCTACAGGGAAATAAACTTCTCCTTTGGAAGCGTCCATAGGATGCCTTCCGTCATAACCTCTGTCATAACTGTCAGTAGATTCATCAGATAAGGCTAACACCATATCTCTGTAATGTGATTCACCAAAAAAGGTATGTATCCTTATTTGTGGAATTCTGTTATCAGGTTCATCAACGTTTCCATCACTTGGGTCTATACCTACTAAAGGAGAAGAAAGTACATTGTCATTTCCGGGATTCCTGAATTGAGAATCGTTTGCGGCTCCCTCCACTATATATCTTCTATGGCTGTTCTTAAAAGTAATGGTTCCTGAAGAACTTCCGGCATATATCATAAATCCTTGACCAATAGGAGCAAAGCGTCTGTCGTAGCTAGCTCCACTACCTATACTTCCTCCGGATGGATTACCGGCAGAGTCATAATTTAAGAATAAGGGAAGGGTGTATATCCCATTTTCAGTAGTACCGTTTGGATCTGAAGCTCCGGGCACATATACACCGTAACCACCTTTATTGGCAGTAAACATATGCGAATCTATGGTTCTGTCTTCATCCCAGTACCAGAATTCTGTTATCTCTGAATTGTCTGCATCCCAAAAAACGCGATTTAGATCTAATGCTGATGGATAAGGATTACCTGAAAAGGTAGCCTCTGTAGCTATAACAGCAACATCTATGTTTCCATTGTTGGGACGACCTCTAAAGTCATATTTTTGATTGTGGTTTGTAGTTCCCACACCTTTCATGGTAAATCCCTGGCCGGGAGCTACATTATTATTCAAATGTATTGCCTGCCAAGGGCCTCCTGCAGGGTATTTGTATAGCCACCTTCTTGATATTGTTAAAGGAGATACTGTCCCGTTCACACTGGTTGTTGTGGCAGTTACTACCGAATTGGTCACAGTTAAGGAGTCAAATACTCTCAAAATCCCAAAATTTTGATTGCCGCTTCCTCCTAAAGTTTGGTTTCCGATTGGTGAAGACCAAAATGAATAATCCCAAGAATCATCATTTGGCGCATTCTGAATAACAGAAATATAACCGGTTCCACTATTAGAGGAAGCTGTAGCCCCTTGAATTAGCTGTGATTGATTTCTAAGATAGATACTTGCTTGTTCTGTTCCAGCATTATTTTCTACAAGATTTACATCTTGTTCAACAAATAAAATCTGGTCGTTTACGTAAACATACGAATCTGTGGCGCCATTTGGAGTAACATAAAGTTGTGCGACAGCCACAGGACTTGTAAGCAGCATAGCTGCAAATAGTAGTAGTAGGTTTTTCATTTTTACTGGTTTATATGGTTAATTTTGGGGGAAAATCTTACCATTTCCGGGGTAAATTTAAAAATATTTTTCAATAATTATGTATAATCCACAAAAAATCCTATAATTTTAGCATTCAAAATGTTATAAATTTCCTACAAAAAGTTTAGAAAAAACAAGTATTTTCCTTCAAAATTTAGTGCTTTTTTTATGAAAATTGGTGATAAAGTTGCTGTTTTAGATGAGGATATTATGGGTGTGATCACAGCAGTGAAAGGGGATGAGGCAATCATTCTCACGTTAGATGGGTTTGAGATGCAATATTCTAAGAACGAATTGGTTGCACAGCACGGAGCACTTTTAAACAAGGAAATTTTCACTCAAAATATTTCAGAAATAATTTCTGAAAAAGAAACCAAAAAGAACAAAAACTCGAAGAAAGTTAAGCCTAAAGAGCGTGTTTTACCGCCAATGGTGGTGGATCTTCACATACATCAGCTGGTAAATGACCAAAAAGGGCTTAGTAATTATGACATGCTAACGATACAGGTCGATACGGCAAAAAGGCAACTGGAATTTGCTATGAAGAAACGAATACAGCGGATTGTTTTCATACATGGTATTGGAGAGGGTGTACTGAAGACGGAACTGGAATTTTTGTTTAAAAGGTATGATAACCTGCAATTTTACGACGCCGATTACCAAAAATATGGCCGCGGAGCTACAGAAGTATATATTTTTCAGAGCAAAAAGCCCGGAGTTTAAAACTCAGGAGTAATGGTCTCTGTTCTGTCCACTACATTTTGCTTTTCTCCCAGGTCCAGCGATTCCTGAATAATTTCTTCATTGTCATTTGTCAACACTAAATTAGACAGGAACAAACTAATAGTACTAGAGCGGTTATAAGTGTGAGAACGATATTCGTCAATTACTACTGCATTGGCTATTGCAGGATTTAGATAATCGGGCCCTACGGAAGTGTCTGTAATTACAGACGTGGGATTTAAAGTTCCTCCTGCTTCATAACGCGTTAACACACCATCATTATCATCATCGGGATCGAGATAATCCTTTAAGCCGTCTCCGTCAGAATCTTGAGGATTCTCAATATCATCACCAATTTCCAGTGCTGTTGGGACATTATCTCCGTCATCGTCAAAATCATAAAAATTCAATAGGCCGTCATTATCAGTGTCAAGCTCACTGCTTACATCCTCTTCCAGCGTATCGTTATCATCCAGGGTAGTTACAGTGATTAGTGT
>JANQOS010000169.1 GCA_028285705.1 Altibacter sp. | reverse complement strand
ATTGCTGGCCGAAGTCACAAAGTAAGGAGGCATTTCTTCCCAGATTTCCAACATTTTTTGAGTATATGCTTCAATATTTCGTGAAAGGGCATTTGGTTTCAATTTATCTGCTTTCGTAAAAATAATGGAAAACGGAATTTGATTTTCACCCATCCATTGCATGAATTCCAGGTCAATAGGTTGAGGTTCGTGCCTGCAATCCACTAAAACAAAGGCCAGAACCAATTGCTCTCTTTTACTGAAATAATTAGTTATAAATTTTTGAAAGGTCTTTTTAACACTTTTAGAAACCCGTGCATAACCATACCCCGGAAGATCCACCAGGTACCAATTTTTATTAACTATAAAATGATTGATCAATTGTGTTTTTCCCGGTCTTCCACTGGTCTTCGCCAAACTTTTACGCTGCATCAACATATTGATGAGGGAAGATTTTCCAACGTTGGAACGTCCAATAAAAGCGTACTCGGGAAACCTATCCTTAGGACATTTGGCAACATCACTGTTACTCATTACAAATTCTGCCGATTTGATCAACATCGGGTAAAGTTAAAAGTTTCTTTTTTGCAACCAGGCGTAGAGAAGGTCATTAAACTCATCCGGGTGTTCCATCATAGCGGCGTGACCGCATTTCTTGATCCAAAACAAGTCCGAATCAGGAAGCAATTCATGAAATTCTTTAGCAACTTCCGGAGGCGTAACATTATCATCTTCACCCCAAATAATACAGATGGGAGTGTTCATATTTGGAAGGTCCTTGGACATATTATGCCTAATCGCACTTTTAGCAATAGCCAGGGTACGTATCAATTTGTTGCGGTCATTAACAGTAGCATATACCTCATCCACAATCTCTTTGGTAGCTACTTTAGGGTCATAAAAAACATTTTCGGCCTTTTTCTGAATATAATCACGGTCACCACGTTTGGGGTAGCTTTCACCCATGGCACTTTCATATAAACCTGAGCTACCGGTAATAACCAATGCTTTTATCTTTTCAGGGTATAATTTTGTACACAACAAACCAATATGTCCTCCCAGGGAATTTCCTAAGAGAATAACATCATTAAATCCTTTATGATCAATGAACTCCGAAACATATTTAGCAAAATTCTTAACATTGGTTTTCAACAATGTCATAGTGTAAATAGGCAATTCGGGAATTAGTATTTTATAACCCTTTGGAGGGAAAAACTCCGTGACTCCATCAAAATTGCTTAAGCCACCCATAAGCCCGTGAAGTACAATAATTGGGGTGCCTTCACCTAATTCCAGATAACTAAATTTTCCTTCTTTCTTAAGTTGATTTGTCATTATGGTCAATGCAATTAACAACCGCAAAAGTACATAAATTTATTTCACGGACTCAATTTATAATATGCTTCAAAAAATTCAAAACGAATGACAAAAGATAAATGGAGTGGTAAAACTTATTAACAATGTGGTAAAATGTGGTAAAATGTGGTAAATATTCTATATATTTGGATTTAAGATTTACCAGTAGGAAATACCCACATGCTCAATTTAATAGGGACATACGAGTGTAAAGCAGACGTTAAAGGAAGGCTAATGGTGCCTGCTCCTTTGAAGAAACAATTGAGTCCGGTGACGGCCAAAGGTTTTGTGATAAAGCGTGCGGTATTTCAACCGTGTTTGGAAATGTACCCAATGACAGAGTGGAATACTCTTATGCAAAAGATGGGAGAGCTCAACCGTTTTAATAGAAAGAACAATGATTTTATTAGAAGGTTTACAGCCGGGGTAAAGACGGTAGAACTGGATACGACAGGTAGATTGCTCATCCCAAAAGACTTAATGTCCTTTGCGGGAATTACCAAAGAAATTGTGATCTCCTCGGCAATAAATATTGTGGAGATTTGGGATAAAACTAAATATGAACAAGCCATTAACGATGCTGCCAATGATTTTGCAGATCTGGCTGAAGAAGTAATGGGAGATGCAAGCAATGCAGCTAATGGAATATCATAGCCCGGTATTATTAAAAGAAACGGTAGATGGTTTAAACATTAAGCCAGATGGAGTTTATGTGGATGTCACTTTTGGCGGAGGAGGCCACTCCCGGGAAATTTTAAAACGGCTTGGTGAAAATGGAAAATTGATTGCTTTTGACCAGGATAAAGATGCGCTTAGGAATGCTATCGACGACTCTAGGTTTTTATTGGTTAGTGAAAACTTCAGATTTCTTAAGCGCTTCTTACGTTTTTACGGCTACAGGGAAGTAGATGGTATTTTGGGAGACTTTGGAGTATCATCACATCAATTTGATGTAGCGGAACGAGGTTTTTCAACTCGCTTTGAAGCTGATCTGGATATGCGAATGAACCAAAACAGTGATTTTTCCGCTTTCGATGTGGTGAACAAATATGAGGAATCGCAATTGCGAAATGTTTTGTTTCAGTACGGCGAATTGCGTACGGCGGCTGGAATGGCCAGGGTGATTGTTGAAGCACGCGCTAACGAACCTATTAGATCAAGCGAACAATTAAAAAAAGCACTGGGGAGATTTCTTCCCGGGCATAAAGAGAATAAAATATTGGCCCAGGTATATCAGGCCATTCGTATTGAAGTGAACCAGGAACTGGAAGCGTTAAAAGAGTTTTTGTTGCAAACACAGGAAGTTTTAAAACCAGGTGGCAGGCTTAGTCTAATATCGTATCACTCACTGGAAGATAGGTTGGTAAAGCGCTTTATGCGAAATGGTTTGTTTGAAGGCGAACCTGAAAAAGATGTTTTTGGAAGAGTTGAAGTTCCTTTTAAACCGGTGGGAAAATTTATAATTCCTTCTGAAGATGAAATAGCCGAAAACAGCAGAGCCCGAAGTGCAAAATTAAGAGTAGCCGAAAAAATATAATGAAAAAGAATTTTTACAACATAGTAAAGGGGAAGTTTTTGGTAAGCGACGACGCTTTTAAAAACTGGCGCTTTATCATTTTTCTTTCAGTGCTTGCTCTAATTATGATCGCAAGCTCACACAGCGCAGATAAAAAAGTGCACCGCATTGCTCAATTAAGTAATGATGTAAAAGAATTGAAGAGCGAATATGTGGATGTTCGGATGCGGCTTATGCAAACTAAAATGGAAAGCAAAATAATTACGGCAATGGCTAAGCGGGGGTTGCAACCTTCGGTCATGCCGCCTCAAAAAATTAAGATCAAAACCAAAGACTAACGCGGTGGCTATAGAAGAAAAGAACATATTGAACCGCTTGTATTTTGTCGCCGGATGTATGTTCATCTTCGCGATCGCTGTTACCGTGCAATTGATCAATATTCAGTTTGTTGAAGGTGAAAGATATCGGGAACTTGCCCATAAAAACACTACTAAAAATTTTGTAATTCCTGCAAACCGTGGCAACCTTTATGCAGATGACGGAAGCTTGCTGGCAACTTCGGTGCCTAAATACGACATTCGTTTTGATGCAGTAACTGTTTCTTCAGAAAATTTCAAAGAACACTTGGTTCCGCTCTCCAAGGAGCTTTCCAAAATGTTTGGCAAACCCGCCTCGTACTTCCAGAATATTTTTAGAAAAGCCCGTGCAAATAGGAACCGCTATATGCTGGTGGTCAAAAACCTGGGTTATTCAGATTATATAAAAGTAAAGAACATGCCTCTTTTTAATTTGGGCCCTTATAAAGGAGGGATCATTGTTACGCAGCGTACGGTACGTGAGCACCCAATGGGTAGAGTCGCAGAACGTACCATTGGGAATCAACGTAAAGACAAACCGGGTTACTATTCGGTTGGGCTGGAAGGTGCTTTCGATGAGTTTTTGCGTGGCAAGGAAGGGCGCCGGTTAAAACAAAAGATCGCCAAAGGACAATGGAAACCTGTGTACGATGACAATGAAGTGGAACCACAAGACGGTTACGATGTTATATCCACCATCAATGTAAATATACAGGACATTGCACATCATGCTCTGTTAAAACAGATGGAATATTATGAAGCAGATCATGGCTCTGTGATCGTGATGGAAGTAAAGACCGGTGAGATAAAAGCGGTTTCAAATTTGGGACGGACCAGGGACGGAACGTATTACGAAAGGCTTAATTATGCGGTAGGTGAATCTCATGAACCCGGATCTACTTTTAAGGTTATGGCCTTTATGGCTGCACTTGAAGATAAAGTGATCGACACGGCTACCGTTGTAGACACCAAAAAGGGCTCGAAAGTTTTCTACGGAAGGAAGATACACGATTCCAAAAGAGGAGGTTATGGAGAAATTTCTGCAGCAAGAGCATTGGAAGTCTCATCCAATATTGGCCTGGCATCCTTGATCGACGACAACTATTCTGCTAACCCAAAGAAATTCATAGACCGTCTTAGGTCTTGGGATCTGCATAAAACGATAGGTATTCCTATCAAAGGGGAAGGCAAGCCTGTCATTCCGGAACCGGGAGATAAAATATGGAGCCGCAATGCACTACCGTCAATAGCCTATGGTTATAACCTTCAATTAACACCTTTGCAAACACTCACTTTTTATAATGCGATAGCAAATAATGGTGTAATGGTAAAGCCGCGGTTCATTAAGGAGATTAGAGCCTGGAACCGGATAATAGAAACCTATGACACCGAAGTTATGAATAGCAAGATAGCTTCGAAAGCAACCATAGGTCAAATTCAGGAAATTTTAAAGAATGTGGTAAAAAGAGGCACAGGAAAAACCTTGTATTCCGAATATTTTTCCATGGCAGGAAAAACCGGAACGGCACGGACCGAGTATGGTACTGCAGCATGGGCAGAGGATAAAAAATATATTTCTTCATTTGCCGGGTATTTCCCTGCAGAGAACCCGAAATATTCCTGTATTGTGGTAATTCACAAACCAAGTACAAAGAAAGGATATTATGGAGCCGATGTAACCGGGCCGGTATTTAAGCGCATTGCACAAAAAATATTTACAGACTCTCCTTTGATTGCTGAAGTTGACAATGTAGATGCTGAAGACCCCTCTGTTAAAAAGGATTTTGAAGGTTATTACGCTAAAGCACAAACCCATTTTGAAAAAATACCGAATGTAAAAGGGATGGCAGGTATGGATGCAGTTTCTCTTTTGGAAAACCTGGGATTAAGAGTGAAAGTAATAGGAAATGGAACCGTTAAAGCTCAATCTGTTGCTCCCGGCCAAATACTTAAAAAAGGAACCCGAATTGTTTTAAATCTATCGTGAAGTTATTAAAGGACATACTATACAAGGTAACTATCGAAAAAGTGATAGGAAACACTTCTGTGGCCATAACAAATTTGGAATTTGACTCTCGAAAAGTGAGTTTGAATGATGTTTTCGTAGCTATTAAAGGAACAGTTTCAGATGGACATGAATATATAAAAACGGCATGTGACAAAGGAGCGATAGCTATTATTTGTGAAGTATTGCCGGAGATCATTATAAATGGGGTTACTTATATACAGGTAGAAGATTCGCAAAGTGCACTGGCCTTTATGGCTGCAAACTATTACGAGAATCCTTCAGAAGAAATAAAGCTGGTAGGGGTTACCGGGACCAATGGAAAGACAACGGTCACATCACTACTGTATGATCTATTCAAGTCTGCAGGCTTTGAGGCCGGGTTGCTGTCTACCGTAAAAGTAATGGTTGGGGATACCCAATATGAAGCTACACATACTACTCCGGATTCTATTACGATCAATAGATACTTGCGGGAAATGGTAACGGCTGGAGTTGAATTTTGCTTCATGGAAGTGAGTTCTCACGGAATTCATCAAAAGCGTACGGAAGGGTTAAAATTTGCAGGAGGAATTTTTACCAACTTATCACATGATCATTTGGACTACCATAAAGACTTTGCAGCATATCGGGATGTAAAAAAAGTGTTTTTCGATCAATTACCGAAGACCGCTTTTGCTTTAGTAAATATTGATGATAAGAATGGAAGGATCATGCTCCAGAATACGGTTGCCAAAAAATATACATATGCACTAAAGTCTTTTGCAGATTACAAAGCACAGATCCTTGAAAACCAGTTTACCGGTTTACTGTTAAAAATTAACAACAATGAGTTATGGGTAAAGCTTATAGGCAGCTTTAATGCATATAACCTTTTGGCAATTTATGCGACCGCAGAATTGTTTGGGCTGGAGATACTGGAAATCCTTCAGCTAATGAGCACTTTGGAAAGTGTAGACGGAAGGTTTCAATATTTTGTTTCTCCTACAAATATCACTGCAATTGTGGATTATGCGCATACTCCCGACGCCCTTAAAAATGTACTGGAAACGATCAATAGTATCCGTACGGGAAATGAAGAATTAATAACTGTGGTTGGTTGTGGAGGAGATCGTGATATTAAGAAACGTCCAAAAATGGGAAATATAGCGGCAACACTTAGTACAAAAGTGATTTTTACCAGTGATAACCCGCGAAATGAAGATCCTGATGCCATTATTGAGCAGATTGAAGCCGGCGTACCACCGGAACATTTTAAAAAGACCTTGTCTGTAACCAATAGAAAACAAGCCATAAAAACGGCATGCCAAATTGCAGATGGCGGCGATATTATTCTGGTAGCTGGAAAAGGTCATGAAAATTACCAGGAAATTAATGGAAAGCGGTTTGACTTTGATGACTTTAAAATTGTGAACCAATTTATAAATGCACTAAATAAATAGCATATGCTGTATTATTTATTTGAATATTTAGAAAATACATACCAATTGCCGGGAGCAAGTCTCTTTCAGTTTATAACTTTTAGAGCTTCGCTGGCCGTAATACTGTCGCTCTTCATTGCAACTGTATACGGGAAAAAGATCATCAGGTTCTTACAAAAGAAGCAGTTAGGAGAGACCATTAGGGATCTGGGCCTGGAAGGACAAAAAGAAAAAGCAGGAACACCAACAATGGGAGGTGTTATTATCATTCTGGCGACAGTCATTCCTGTATTGCTCTTTGCAAAGCTGGACAATATCTACGTGATCTTGTTATTGGTAACTACCCTTTGGATGGGGACAATAGGTTTTATTGACGATTACATAAAAAAGTTCAAGAACGATAAAGGAGGATTAGCTGGCAGGTATAAAGTAGTAGGGCAGGTAGGATTGGGTATTATTGTGGGGGCTACCATGTTTTTTCACCCTGATATTACAGTGAAACGAGAAAAATTAAATCCTGCAAACGGGACCGAACTTATAACACAAAACTCTGCCAAAGAATTTTATCCGGAAGAGAAAACCCTTTTAACTACCATTCCGTTTGTAAAAGAAAATGAATTCAATTATGAAAGACTGATCTCCTGGGCGGGTGACGATTACAAAAAATATGCCTGGCTAATTTTCATTCCTATTGTAATATTTATAATCACAGCGGTTTCCAATGGTGCAAATCTTACAGATGGTATTGACGGCCTTGCTGCAGGAACTTCAGCAATAATCGCCATTACCTTAGCCATATTCGCATGGGTTTCGGGTAACGTGATCTTTTCAGATTACCTCAATATAATGTACATCCCTAATACAGGAGAGATGACCATTTTTATAACGGCTTTTACAGGGGCGCTCATAGGATTTTTGTGGTACAACGCCTATCCTGCACAAGTGTTTATGGGAGATACGGGAAGTCTTACAATTGGTGGGCTCATTGCCGTTATTGCCATAGCTATTAGAAAAGAGTGGCTTATTCCAATTCTATGTGGGATTTTCTTAATGGAGAACCTTTCGGTGGTGATGCAGGTGAGTTGGTTTAAGTATACCAAGAAGAAGTTTGGAGAAGGGCGTAGAATTTTTAGAATGTCACCGTTGCACCATCATTATCAAATAAAAGGATTTCATGAAAGCAAGATAGTAACACGGTTTTGGATCGTGGGAATATTTCTCGCTATTCTAACCATTGTGACCTTAAAAATTAGATAAAGGTGGTAGGACGATTGGTCATATTAGGTGCAGGAGAAAGTGGAGTAGGAACGGCCATATTAGGAAAACAGAAGGGGTTTGAAGTGTTTGTGTCAGACTTCGGAAAAATAAAAGAAAAATACAAACAAGTTCTTATACATCATGAGATAGATTGGGAAGAAGCCGGTCATACAGAGGCTAAGATACTTTCGGCGAATATAGTAATGAAAAGCCCCGGAATTAGTGAAAAAGTGCCTATTGTACAACAGCTGAAAGCAGCCGGCGTAAAAGTGATTTCTGAAATAGAATTCGCTTCTACATATACCGAAGCTACTATTGTGGGAATTACCGGAAGCAATGGAAAGACCACTACGGCGACGCTTGCCTATGAGTTGCTTAAGCAAGGAGGATTGAATGTAGCCTTAGGCGGAAACATAGGAAAAAGTTTTGCCGAACAGGTCGCTGAAGCATCCTATGAGAACTATGTGTTGGAGCTTAGTAGTTTTCAGCTGGATGGGATAGAAGCATTCAGGCCGCATATTTCGGTTTTAACAAACCTTAGTCCGGATCATTTGGACAGGTATGATAATAATTACGAAAGCTATATAGCTTCAAAGTTCAGGATCGTAATGAATCAGACCGAAGACGATTTTTTCATTTACGATGCGGACGACATAGAAATTTCCAAATGGCTTCAACAGCACCCTATCAAACCTCAATTACTGCCTTTTTCAGTAAAAAAAGAACTTAAAAAAGGAACATATATAAAAGATAAAAACATAATACTAACAACAGATAATACAAATCTCACCATGCCAATAGCAACATTAGGATTACAAGGACAACACAATTTAAAAAACGCAATGGCCGCTTCTACAGTAGCTACATTATTAAGAATTAGAAAATCGACGATTCGGGAATGCTTGGAGAATTTTCAGGGGGTGGAACACCGCCTGGAAAAAGTCTTAAAGATCAATAAAGTGATGTACATCAACGATTCAAAAGCAACCAATGTCAACGCAACGTTCTATGCTTTGGATAGCATGGAATCACCCACGGTTTGGATTGTTGGAGGAGAAGATAAAGGCAACGACTATAGTGAACTGCTTCCATTGGTAAACGAAAAAGTAAAGGCAATTATTTGCCTGGGGATTGAGAACCAAAAAATAATAAATGTCTTTGGAAATGTAGTAGACATTATGGTAGAAACACAATCGATGCATGATGCGGTACAGGTTGCTTACAGATTGGCGGACCGTGGAGACAATGTGTTGCTGTCTCCGGCTTGTGCAAGTTTCGACCTTTTTGACAACTACGAGGACCGGGGCCGTCAATTTAAAGATGCGGTGAGAAAATTATAAGGACAAAATTATCAATGCGCACCATTTTTCAACATATAAAAGGAGATAAAGCGATCTGGGCAGTAGCAGGATTGTTGGCATTATTCTCATTTTTACCCGTATACAGTGCCAGTAGTAATTTGGCATATTTATATGGGGACGGAAGCACACTTCCCTTTTTATTGAAACATTTTGCACACCTGTTATTGGGCTTTGCCATTTTGTATGGAGTACATAAGATTCCCTATCATTATTTTAGGGGATTGTCCATTATCGCATTACCGGTCATTATTATTCTATTGCTGGTAACTTTGGCAGAAGGAACCACTATTGAGGGTGCTAATGCGAGTCGCTGGATTCGTGTGCCTTTTGTTGGAGTGACCTTCCAAACTTCAACTCTTGCAGCAGTTGTCTTGTTAACGTATGTAGCAAGATATCTCTCCAGAATTAAGGATAAGACCGTGACTTTTAAGGAAACCTTGTTGCCTCTTTGGGTACCTGTATTTCTGGTATTGGCTTTGATCTTGCCTGCTAATTTCTCAACTACGGCAATTATTTTTGCAATGGTAGTGATGGTAGTGTTTGTAGGAGGGTATCCATGGAAATACTTGATGCTTATATTAGGTGCCGGCCTTGTGATGCTAACTCTTTTTGTATTAACTGCAAAAGCATTTCCGGATGTATTTCCCAACCGGGTAGATACATGGATGAGCCGTATTGAGAATTTTACCAACAATGAAGATACCGAAGCCGACTATCAAATTGAAAAGGCAAAAATTGCAATTGCTTCTGGTAGCGTAACAGGCCTGGGCCCCGGGAAAAGTATTCAAAAAAACTTTTTACCACAATCTTCTTCAGATTTTATATATGCGATCATTGTAGAAGAGTTTGGGTTATTAGGAGCTTTAACCTTAATGTTCCTCTACTTGTTCTTGCTATTTCGTTTAGTGATCGTTGCACATAAATCAACTTCAGTATTTGGTAAATTGCTGGTCATTGGGGTAGGACTCCCAATTGTATTTCAGGCGCTCATAAATATGGCAGTAGCCGTGGAACTATTCCCGGTCACAGGGCAGACATTACCTTTAATTAGTAGTGGAGGAACCTCTATCTGGATGACGTGTTTGGCTTTGGGAATGGTGTTAAGTGTAAGTGCTAAAAGAGAAGTGGTAAAGAACGAAGATAAAGAAGAGAACCCGTTAGATATATTAAGTGAAGCCTTATAAATTTATCATATCAGGAGGAGGAACCGGGGGTCATATTTACCCGGCAGTAGCGATTGCCAATGAGTTAAAATATCGCTATCCCGATGCCAAATTTCTTTTTGTAGGGGCTAAGGACCGAATGGAAATGGAAAAGATCCCTCAAGCCGGATACAAGATCGAAGGTCTTTGGATCTCCGGACTGCAAAGGAGCTTGAGCTTCAAAAATTTGATGTTTCCTTTTAAACTGATCTCAAGCTTAATGCGTTCCCGAAATATCATTAAAAAGTTTAAACCGGATGCTGCAATAGGTACCGGAGGGTATGCGAGTGCGCCTTTATTAAAAGTGGCTTCAAATAAAGGGATTCCATGTTTGATTCAGGAACAAAACAGCCATGCGGGGATCACCAATAAATGGCTGGCCGGTAAAGTGCAAAAGATCTGTGTGGCATACGAAAAGATGGAACGTTTTTTTCCATCTGCAAAGATTGTATTAACGGGGAATCCTGTACGGCAGGACCTTTTGGAAATAGCTTCAAAAAAGGAACAGGCCCTTCAGTTCTTTAATTTAAAAAGTGAAAAGAAAACACTTTTGGTCTTAGGAGGAAGTCTTGGTGCCGGAAAGATCAATGAACTAATTAAAAGGTCCCTTTTGTTATTTGCCGAAAAAGAATTGCAAGTGATCTGGCAATGTGGAAAATATTACGAAGAAACATATAGAGATATGGGAACCGACCTGGTACAGATACATACGTTTTTAAACCGAATGGATCTTGCCTATGCAGCGGCGGATATCATTGTTTCGAGAGCAGGGGCATTGTCCGTTTCAGAATTGTGTTTGGTGGGTAAACCAGTGATTTTTATCCCCTCGCCTAATGTGACCGAAGACCATCAAACAAAGAACGCTATGGCAATTTCAGAAAAAAACGCAGCGTTATTAATCAAGGAGAGTGAATTGGAAGCAAAGTTTGAAACTGAATTTTCAGCATTATTAGCTTCTGAAGACCTGCGAAGAACATTTTCAGAAAATATAAAAAAACTGGCAAAGCCTAATGCTACCAGGGACATTGTAACAGAGATCGAAAAGTTGTTGAAAGTAAGTTAATGGAACAGGTAAAGAACATACAAACTTTTTATTTCATCGGTATTGGCGGAATAGGTATGAGTGCCTTGGCCCGTTATTGTAAACTATTGGGAAAAGATGTTTATGGCTACGATAAGACTCCAAGTGAATTGACAGAGACCTTATTGGAAGAAGGAATTGGAGTTACTTATACAGATGTAGTTTCAACACTACCGGAAGCTATTCATAATAAAGAAAACTCATTGGTTGTTTATACACCCGCAATTCCAAAATCGAATGCGATTTTATCTTATTTCCTTTCTGAAAACTACCCGGTGGTAAAACGAGCTGCTTTATTGGGTGAGGTGACAAAAAATACTACCTGTCTGGCAGTGGCAGGAACGCATGGGAAGACAACTACTTCTGCAATTTTAGGCCATTTGCTGGCTGCTTGTAATATGCCGGTTACCGCTTTCTTAGGTGGAATAGCCGAGAATTATAATTCTAATTTTATAAGTAAAGGCACAGAGATCACTGTGGTGGAAGCAGACGAGTTTGATCGTTCGTTTCTAACGCTAAGCCCGGATATTGCATGTGTAACCTCCATGGATGCTGACCATTTGGATATCTATGGGGATTCTTCCACAATTGAAGATGCTTTCAGAAGCTTTTCAAAATTGCTTCCAAAGAAGGAGAACCTGCTCTTTAAAAAAGGATTGCCTTTGGAAGGGCAGACCGTTGCAGTAGAAGAGGTTGCAGATTTTGAAGCGCAAAACGTACGTATAGAAAACGGAAGTTATTTATTTGACTTAAAAACTCCTCATGAAACCATAAAAGACCTTGTTTTTCATCTCCCTGGACATCATAACCTACATAATGCTGTAACTGCTTTGGGCATGGCTATTCTTTCCGGTATCCCAACACCTAGCCTGCCCAAAGCTTTACAAACATTCAAAGGCGTACAAAGGCGTTTTTCATACAGGATCAGGCGAAATGACCTGGTCTTGATCGATGATTACGCGCATCATCCTACCGAAATAAATGCATTATACCAGGCGGTGAGTGAAATGTACCCGAATGATAGGAAACTGATCGTTTTCCAACCACATTTATTTAGCAGAACAAGAGATTTTGGAGAAGGGTTTGCGAAAAGTCTCTCTCGTTTTGATGAAGTGCTGTTATTGGATATTTATCCGGCAAGAGAAGAGCCAATCGAAGGAATCACTTCGCAGTGGTTGCTGGACCGGATTTCAGAGGACAAGAAACAATTGGTGTCAAAAGCCGAACTACCTGCAGTCGTAAAGCGTTCCGATTGCCGTATTAAACTAATAGTGGGGGCCGGAGATATTGGAGCAGAAGTACAAGCAATAACTAAATTTTTGGATCATGAAGATTAATTGGGGATTCATAAAATTTTTGGTGTTAAGCGGATTGATCGTGTTTCTTTTTGGCTTTACAAAAGAGCGAAATGAAAAGCGAAAATTAATTGGAATCGAGATTGAATTTTTAGATGAGAACGATCCTTTTATTACGTTGAATACGGTTAATAAATTGTTAATACAAAATAAGGATAAGGTTACGAGCGTCGATAAAGAAACTTTAGTTTTGAAAGAGATGGAGGATAGGCTCTTGAAAAATCCTATGATCCGCGATGCAGAAGTGTTTGTAACGGTTGACGGTATATTGGGCGCAAAAATAGAACAACGTAATCCTATAGCCAGGGTTGCGGCTTCACCCAATTATTATCTTGATGATGACGGAAAGAAGATGCCTTTATCATCAGTTTACTCGGCAAGAGTGCCTTTGGTCGCCGGAACATCGGCTACCAATTTTAAAGAAGTAACGCCCCTACTTTTAAAAATTAATGAAGATGCTTTTATGAAAAGCAGTGTTGTGGGATTGCATGTAAGGAAAGATGGTACTATAGATCTAAAATTACGAAAGCACGATTTTAGAATTCGGTTTGGGAAACCGGAAATGATAGATAAAAAGTTTCAAAAATTTAAAGCTTTTTACAAAAGAACAAAACAAGACAATACGCTTACAGGATACAGCCTGGTGAATTTACAATTTAACGATCAGGTGGTAGCCACAAAAAAATAAGGGAATGGAAAACGATAACATTGCTGTAGGATTAGATATTGGAACTACCAAAATTGTTGCCATGATCGGTAAAGAGAACGAATATGGCAAAATGGAAATTTTGGGTATTGGTAAATCCAAAAGCCTTGGAGTTCACCGGGGGGTAGTAAATAATATCACACAAACCATCCAGTCGATCCAACAGGCGGTTCAGGATGCTGAAACATCTTCGGGCCTAAAGATAAAAGATGTGGTGGTAGGTATTGCGGGACAACACATAAGAAGCCTCCAGCATAGTGATTACATAACCCGTACTAACAGTGATGAAGTGATCGATGAAGAAGATATTGACCGTTTATGCAATCAAGTACATAAACTCGTAATGCTTCCGGGAGAAGAGATAATCCATGTACTGCCTCAGGATTTCAAGGTAGACGGACAGGCAGAAATAAAGGAGCCTATCGGAATGTATGGAGGAAGATTAGAAGCAAATTTTCATGTGGTGGTAGGACAGGTCTCTTCAATAAGAAATATAGGCAGATGTGTAAAAAGTGCCGGCCTGGAGCTTTCCGGAATCACTTTGGAGCCATTAGCTTCTGCGAATGCGGTTTTGAGTCAGGAGGAGAAAGAAGCGGGAGTCGCTTTAATAGATATTGGAGGAGGTACTACGGACCTTGCAATCTTTAAGGATGGTATCATAAGGCATACGGCAGTAATTCCTTTTGGAGGAAATGTAATAACCGAAGATATCAAAGAAGGGTGTTCGATCATTGAAAAGCAGGCAGAATTATTGAAAATAAAATTTGGTTCGGCCTGGCCCGGAGAGAATAAGGATAATGAGATCGTATCTATTCCGGGATTGCGTGGAAGAGAGCCTAAAGAGATCACTTTGAAGAACCTTTCAAAGATAATTCATGCACGGGTAGTCGAAATTGTTGAACAGGTGTATTTGGAGATCAAGAATTACGGACACGAAGAGCAAAAGAAAAAACTAATTGCAGGAATTGTGTTGACCGGAGGTGGTGCGCAATTACAACATTTAAAACAATTGGTGGAATATATTACCGGAATGGACACTCGTATAGGATATCCTAATGAACATTTGGCAGGAGATACCGATGCAGAAACGACCAGTCCTATGTATGCCACCGCGGTTGGCCTGGTGTTGAACAGCTTGCAAAGCAGAGCAAGTTTTTCACCCACAAAATCGTTTGCAGATATGGAAGCTTCCGAAGGAAAAAAGGAAACTGTCCCCGAAGTTGAAGATGAAGCAGATGAAACTCCAAAGGAGCGAAAACGCTTTTTTGATAAATGGGCTGAAAAATTCAAAGAATTTTTAGATAACGCAGAATAGGCCTGAAGCGGGCCGACCATAAATTTTGTAAAGAATTTATGGCCAGAACATAATAAAGAATAATTATAAAAATCTCACAAAATCAATCATATGAGCAGCAACACAGAATTTGACAACATTTCTTTCGATCTGCCAAAAAATCAATCCAACGTGATCAAGGTCATAGGCGTTGGAGGGGGCGGTAGCAATGCCATTAACCATATGTTCAGCCAGGGAATAAAAGGTGTTGACTTTGTTATATGCAATACCGATGCCCAGGCTTTGGAAAATAGCCCGGTACCTATTAAGATCCAATTAGGGGTTTCTCTCACAGAAGGATTGGGAGCAGGCGCAAACCCTAAAATTGGAGAACAATCTGCCGTAGAAAGCTTTGAAGAAATTAAATCCATGCTGTCTACCAATACCAAAATGATCTTTATTACTGCCGGAATGGGTGGTGGTACAGGTACGGGAGCAGCACCGATCATTGCAAAAATGGCCAAAGAGATGGATATCCTGACCGTGGGTATTGTGACCATTCCATTTCAGTTTGAAGGAAAAATACGTAATGACCAGGCACATATAGGGGTTGAAAATTTACGCCAGAATGTAGATTCTTTGGTAGTCATTAACAATAATAAACTACGTGAAGTATACGGTAATCTTGGCTTTAAGGCCGGATTTTCTAAAGCAGATGAAGTTTTAGCCACTGCTGCACGTGGAATTGCAGAAGTGATCACACATCACTATACACAAAATATTGACTTGCGTGATGCCAAAACAGTACTGTCCAACAGCGGAACTGCGATCATGGGAAGTGCAAACGCGACAGGCGCTCACAGGGCACAGGAAGCGATTAGTAAAGCCTTGGACTCACCATTGCTAAATGATAATAAGATACGAGGAGCAAAGAATGTATTGCTGTTAATTGTTTCCGGTAGTGAGGAGATCACCATAGACGAGATAGGAGAAATTAGTGATTATATTCAGGATGAAGCAGGGCACAGCGCTAATATCATTATGGGTGTGGGAGAAGATGAAACACTGGAAGGAGCTATATCGATTACTGTCATTGCAACCGGATTTAATGCAGAGCAACAACATGAAATTGTGAATACCGAATCCAAAAAGATCATCCATACCCTGGAAGAAGAGCAACGTGCAGAGCAAATTTTAACTGCAAAACCTACGGCAACACCTGTAGAAATACCTGTACAGGAAGCAGAGGATACTGCCAAGGGAGAAGCTGATGGACCAGTTATACGTCATAATTTGTTTGAGGACGAAGAACAACCGCCACAAATGAAATTGCCATTTGAAGGTTATGTTGAAACCTCACAACTGATCAAGAATATGGATGTTTCATTTGAAGAGATAGACATCCATCATTTAGCCGAATTTGAACAGGTCTTCATTAATGAAATTGATGTAAATGACTTTGTTGTTGTAAAACCCCAGGAAGAAAAGGAAGAGGAGTTTGTTATTTCTGAAGTAGCTTCAGAAGCTGAGACAGAAGAAAAAGAAGTGGAAGCAGATACTGAAACTGTTTCAGAAACTGAAGAACAAATACTAATGTTTGACCTTCCTGTTCATGACACTTCGGAAGAGAAGGTTCAGCAAAAGAAAGTGGAAGAAGAGCCGGAAGTACTAACCTCCAATATTGAAGAGATCGAAGTAAAGGATCATATTGAAGTAGTCCCCATTACAGAAGTTTCCGGTGAAGGGGTGAAACGCTATAGCCTGGATGATTACCAGGAAATGGAAACGATGTTGAATGATGCAAAGCCGGCTATGACCGAACAGGAAATTCCGGATGAGGAAATAGTCTTTGAGAAAAAGGTCATTGACGCTCCGGAGGCTCCCGAAAAAGATGCAGATGAGCCTGCGGATCCTTTAAATTCACCTATATCAAAAATTTTGCGAGACCGGTCGGAGGAACGTAAAAAGAAAATGAAGGAGTTCAATTATAAATTTAGGAACAGTGCTTCAAAAATAGATGATATCGAAAAACAGCCTGCTTATAAGCGCATGGGAATCGATCTGGACGAAACCACAGAAGACGAAACCAATATTTCACGTACTTCTGTAAATACGGATGATGATGATATTGAATTGCGTTCCAACAACTCTTTTTTACACGATAATGTAGATTAAATCCTAACTGTAACACTTTTTTAATCCGGATGCTTTCTTGTAGGGCATTCGGATTTTTTTACACAACAACCTCTTTCCCAATTATAGTATATTGCCTATCTTCGCAATCTATTTTAAAAATTGAGTTATGAGTTTACAAAAGCAGGTTATGGATGCCATGAAAACGGCGATGAAAGAAAAGAATGCGGTCGCATTACAATCCTTACGTGCAGTAAAATCGGCAATTTTATTGGCCCAGACTGAGAGTGGAGCTAAAGAAGAATTAGCAGAGGCTGAAGAGATAAAGTTATTGCAAAAACTTGTAAAACAACGTAAGGACAGTGCTGCTATTTTCAATGAGCAAGGACGAGGAGACCTTGCAGAACCCGAATTGGCAGAAGCTGCAGTAATAGAACAATTCTTACCGGAACAATTGAGTGAAGAAGAAGTTGCAAAAGTGGTTGATGGGATCATTGCTCAGACCGGAGCATCTTCTATGAAAGATATGGGAAAGGTCATGGGAATGGCAAATAGTAAGTTAGCCGGGAAAGCAGATGGGAAGACTATTTCCGGTATCGTAAAAACAAGATTAACATAATATAACGGCCGCGTGGCGCAACTGAATAGCGCATCAGATTTCGGCTCTGAGGGTTGGGGGTTTGAATCCCTCCGCGGTCACGAATAAATCAACAAAAAGTTGAGAACGAAGCAGGCTAAAAAACATAGCTTGCTTTTGTTTTTTAGTAGGTGAAGTTCTCTTTTGTTGATTTTCAGCACGGAGTGCTGTAGGGATCATTGATAAATAATCCATTAAAGATCCTCTTATTGAACCTTGTGAAAAGGGTAAAGTTTAATAAAGGAACATTATTTTAAAAAATAACGTAGGGTAATTGAGAACTTAACTGTTTTACAACATTAACCAATGTATTTATATGAAAAATTTTAGCACTATTTATTACGTTTTTTTGGCAGTATTAATTTCTTCAATCTCGATCGCACAGCCGGCAGTTCAGGAATCTCCTATGGTAGAATACCTTTCGGGCAGAACGGTCAATCTAATGGACGATCCCAACGATTATACAGGATCACCCTATTACAATGAAGAATTTTTAAAAGGGAGTATTTTAACGAACGGGAAAATAATTGCCTTTAATCAAGAGCTAAGATATAATGTAAGTAAAGAAGAATTCGAAATAAAAGACCCAAGTAATAGGCACAGTAAAGTTGTAAAGACATTGGTTAGAAGTAAGGATATCGAAATAAAAATTGGAAATCACACTTTTGAATATGTTTCTTCCTCAAAAAATGGGCTTAGAGGGTATTTCATTACGCTATTCAAGGGAAAGAACTATTCTTTACTAAAGAAAATAACAAAGAAGTACATGCCATCTCAAAAAGCGGTTAATTCTATGGGTAAAGATATCGCAGCCATGTACCGTGAGAAGGAAGCCTTATATCTTGTAAATGATGAAGGTATTTTTACAGAATTGCCATCCTCTAAAAGAAAGAAGATAAAAGCTTTTGGTGACCTGAACAAAGAGGTGAAAACCTTTGCCAAAGAAAATAAATTGAATCTCAATAAGGAGAAAGACCTCATACAACTGATTTCTCATGTAGACTCTTTGTAATTTGGTCAGGAGATCCGCTGCAGGACATTTGCTCTAAAAAGAAACAAGATGCCCTACAGTTAGATTTCCTTTGACAGCTGAGGAATCTATCCCATTCTTCGCTCAACTTTTATTGAAGAGAACATGGACTGTTCTCTTTTTTTTGATCTTTTGAGTTTTTTTATCAGTAAGATTTAAGTACAGAACTAATTTGCCAGACCATCTTTTATCTTTCTGCGAACTGTCATCTCATTTGCCTTGTTTTCTGAAGCGAATTTAATAAGGTAATTGAAGAGTATGGTGTTCTTTGTTTTTCCAAATTTTACCAAACGTACTACCTGCTTGGTAACATTCATTTTATTTTTTGATGCCATAAGGACTATGCCTTGTGTATATCCATAAGGAAGGTATTCATCCAGCAAGGTGATTGCAGATATGGCTTCTTCTTTTGTAAGATTATAGTTGGTTTGAAAGGTCTTTAATCGTTTATTATAGGAATGACTATCTTTTTGCTTCTGTTTTTTGTTTAAATTTGTTTCCAAGTATTACATATTTTATTATGTACAAATATATTGACATAAAAGTCAATTTTGCAAATAAAATTGTCGTATAAGTATTATTTATATTGATTCTAATATGGGTTTTGGAAAGAAACTAAAATTATACCTTAAGGAAAATCGGCTTAAGCAATTGGAATTTGCAAAATCCATTGGCGTAAACCCATCTCAATTGAATAAAGTTCTAAACGAAGAAAGATATCCTTCTTATGAGATGTTGCAGAATGTAGCACTATATTTTCCGAAGTTAGACCTTAATTGGTTGTTACGGGCAGATACAGAGGTTTCTGAGGCTCCCGGAGATTATGTAAGAGGCTCAACACCAAGAGTGTTGGTTGATGAGATAGAAGAGAAGATCCAATTATTAAAAGCAACGTTGCCTAAAGAATAAAAAGCAAAACTTTACATATTAACACGTTAACTATTGAGGTGTAATACCTCTACCGTCACTTTCACAAAACCTGTAATTTTTATTGCAGGTTTTTTTATTAAATATTCATCATATAATGGGTAACAAATGCGTTGTTTTTATAACAGTATAGCATTAACCGATAAATAACCTCAAATGAAAAAACTTCTGTTTTCCTCGTTAACTATATTACTATTTAGTTTTAATTTTTCAACAGCACAGGAATTGCCTAAAGTTATTCCGCCTTCTCCTACCGTAGCAAATTTGATGCAGTTTGAAGAAGTTCCTGTGAGCCATTACACAGGGCAGCCCAATATTTCCATACCGCTTTATAGCAAAGCGATGAATAGTGAATTAGGAATCAATATTGCTTTGAGCTACAATACCCAGGGCATAAAAATAAACAACCGATCCGGCTGGGTTGGAACAGGTTGGAACATGGAAGCCGGTGGTGTTATATCAAGAACTGTTAGAGGCGTAGCAGACGAAAAGCCTAAAGGAGATGCTACTTTTCCGGGCTCCGCAAATGCAACAGGAGTTTTTCACAATGATGATTATTGGAATTACCAAAACCCTCTTTTGGTGAATCAGGGAAAATTTGGTTGGAGAGCAAATGGTACGCCTTATGAAAAATACGACTATGAATCCGACCTGTTCCAGTTCAATGCTTTAGGCTTGACAGGGCGCTTTGTGATCGTAAAGGAAAATGGTGCCTTGGTACCAAAACTTTTAACAAGGGACCAGAATATTAAAATAGAGATCGATTATGGAACTCCGGGAGGGAATGCTTTTAGTTTAAATACTTTTACCATCATAGACACCAAAGGGAACCGCTTTACTTTTAGTGAACAGGAAAGGATATATTCAGATCCATTTGTAGCCGTAGAATATTTTGGAGGAAATCAATCACTACAAGGTCAGGGTACACAGGGGATAACTACCAATGCATGGTATCTTACAAAGATAGAGACCAGTAGCTCAAAAGAACTGGCTCGTTTTGAATATCAGGAGATCATTGAGAATTATACTGCGTCAATAACACGTACCTATAGAGAGATCACACCTTCCAGTACTCCGTTGAATTGGAACAATATGATCATAAATTCCTATAACCCGTTTGTACTCCCGGCAAAGAGAAATGTTGCTTATTATACCACCACTGCCTATACTCAAAAATTATCCAAAATCATTTTTAGAGATAGTACACGCATAGAGTTCTCAGTACAGGGTTCTCACCCGGAAACCGGAGGAGCCATTTTAAAGGACATTATTATTAAGGATGTAAATACTGCTGAAAATAAGCGTTTTACATTGAATTATGATAATGACCCCCAATTGGATCGATTATGGCTAACAAGTGTTGATGAAAAAGCCGGGCCGGAAACCAATACATATACACTGGAATATATTGACAAAGAAGACTTACCTCCTTTTGATTCAATTAGCGATGCCTGGGGGTATAATGAAGGAATGTCGATTTTAACCTTTAACTCTTATTGTAATACATCAAATCCTTTTGATAAGGGTGCGATAAAGAAAGGGTTATTACAAAAGATTAAATATCCTACCGGAGGGGTTAAGGAATTCACCTTTGAACACAATACAATTACGTATCAAAGTAAAATAGGTGCTCTGGGAGGAATTGGAACTTCAAATGATACCATTGCCGTAGCCTTGCCGGATATTAAATATCAGGAATTGAATCCCGATAACTGGGTGCTTACCGGAGGTCAATCATATAGTTATGACAGTGATGTGGATAATTATGCACAAGGCCCTCCCTTTCCGCAAACCAATACATTTACAATAGCTCAAACAAGTCGAGTAGTTTTCAATATAAGTAATATTAATGTTGACCTTACGGGGTGTAGTGGAGATACGGAAGAAAGTGTACTCTCCAATTCATTGATAAAGATCCTGGGGACCGGCCTGAATACTTATGAAACAAATATAAGGCTTAGTGACCTGGATCAGGACCAGCTTATCCTGGACTTAAACTCCGGGACCTATGAGATTCGATTTTATATGTTGAATAATTGTGCGAGACTAACTTTCGATCTGTGCTATAATAATATTTCCT
This sequence comes from Altibacter sp., assembly GCA_028285705.1. Classification (GTDB taxonomy): domain Bacteria; phylum Bacteroidota; class Bacteroidia; order Flavobacteriales; family Flavobacteriaceae; genus JANQOS01. The sequence continues at coordinate 2,396 of JANQOS010000169.1, read as the reverse complement.
ATACAACACAGATATCCAAATTCATATATGGAGGAGGAGTTCGTATTAAGAGCATTGTTTTTAAAGATGACGATCAGGTAAACACACTTCCTTCCCGTAAAATTTCCTATGACTATAGAGATGTTGGAGATTTTGATATGTCTTCAGGAGCAATTGACGGTGATATTAACGGCCTTAACCTTTCCTATACGGAAGAGTTCAAAAAACATTTGTTCAATAATGAGTTCACCTGTGTATCGAGCAATATTATTACTCCTACATTATATTTCAATGTGTTTACCAAGGGGTTGAATGTAGAACTTACAAAAGGAAGTTACGTGGGATATAAAACGGTAAGTGTTTCCGAAGAAAATAACGGATTTACAAGATATACCTTTACCTCACCACAGGATTATGCCAATCAGGCAGAGGTCTTTAATTACCCGGATCCTTTACCTCCCAAAAACTTAGATTTCAAAAGAGGCTTATTATTAAAAAAGCAGGTATTCAGACATAATACAACTCCTATACTCCCCGGAGTAGAACCACCCGGAAAACTTAGCGAGGTTGAAAACAGTTATGATTTTGTTGAACAAGATATAGCCCCTTCATATAGATTATACCGCCAACCGGATTGTTTATGGGCCATGTACTTTCATACCTATGACAATTACGATAGTTCCGCAGCACCCGAGAATCCGTTAAACCAATGTTTTGGCTTCCCTAGCGGATGTGATGGCCCCTGCTTTTCAAATTCCAGTTACATAAGTTGTGGGGATGCACCTTACTATTTGGTTTACAATCCGGTAGAATCAGGTTGGGCCAAGTTGGCAGCAACCGTTAGTCGCGATTATTTTTACGACGAGAATGATGTTCAGTCTCAAACAGAGACCTCTCAAACATTTGCGTACAATGCTCTCAATTTTCAGATCGCCGAACAAGCAACTGTTTATGAAGAGGACGGGAATACGGAAACCCTTACCACAAAATACTATTATCCGTTAGGTGGACTTCCTCCCAATTATAATGGTGCTGTGGTAATAAGCAGGTTAAACGACCTGAATAAGATCAATGAGGTTATTGGTATGGAAACATACCGGAACGGAACAAAATTATCCCAGACCAACACAAATTACTTCGAACCTGAAACCGATGTGGTCGTACCACTGACCATCGAAACCGCAAAGGAAAGTGACCTTCCTCAGGAACGAATACAATTTTACGATTACGATGATCTTGGTAACCCATTGGAAGTAAGTAAAACAAATGGCACCCATATCATCTATGTTTGGGGATATCAGAAAACCCTGCCAATTGCCAAGATCGAAAACACAAGCTACACAGGAATGTCGACCGGGCTGCAGAATACCATTGCGGCTGCTGTCACAGCTTCTAACAATGATGTGGACGCGACAACAGAGGCCGGTTTAAAGACGGCTTTGGAAGCCATTCGTACCCATCCCGATTTGCAAGATGCCATGGTGACCACTCTTACTTACGATCCGTTGAAAGGAGCAACTTCTGTTACCGATCCCAGAGGGTATTTCATGACATATGTGTATGACGACCTCAACCGACTGGAAAGTGTAAAGGACAAGGACGGATATCTAGTTAATAAGAACGACTATTATTATCGCGGGCTTACAGCCAATGAGAACTATGTACAGTCTGTTTCCTATCAGGTGGGTACGACCACGGGAAGTGTGACAGACGATGAAAAAATTGAAACCAGAACGTATCTGGATGGCCTGGGACGACCCAAACAAACCATTGTAAAGCAAGGCGGCGGGAACAAACAGGATATTATTACTCCTGTCGAATATGATGATTATGGCCGCCAACCCAAGGAGTATTTGCCGTATGCCAACGCATCGCAGACTCCGGGTACGGGCTCCCTGGCCTTCAGAAATATGAATACCTTGTTAAATGACCTGGAAGCCTATTACCTGGCAAAATATCCCGAAGCACAGGTAAATGCAACAACCATTAACGCGTATTCCGAAAAACATTTTGAAGATGCGCCACTCAATAGAGTATTGGAACAAGGCGCTCCCGGGAAATTCTGGCAAGTCTACCCCAATAGCAATACCGACCATAGCATTAAGTTTGACTATCAAACCAACACAGCTGCCGATGCTGTGAAACTGTACCGGGTTACTTTCACTTCCGGGAATACCGAAGCACCAGAACTGTCCTATGAAGGAACCTATGATGCCGGAGAGCTTTACAAGACTATCACTAAAGATGAGAACTGGACCACAGCCAGCGGGAAAGATCATACCGTTGAAGAATACAAAGACAAACAAGGGCGTATTATCCTGAAACGCACATACGACAGTAATACTGCACATGATACCCAGTATGTATATGATGATTTTGGAAATCTTACCTATGTGTTGTCGCCGGAAGGATCCGAT
>JANQOS010000168.1 GCA_028285705.1 Altibacter sp. | reverse complement strand
ATAGAAATAACCATTAGCGATACCGGGCAAAGCCTTAACGAAATTCATAAAAAACAAATTTTTGAAAAATTTTACAGAGTCCCAAAAGGCAATACTCACGATGTTAAAGGCTTTGGCATTGGATTATACTATTCAAAAAAAATAATTGAAAAACATATGGGAAGTATTTCGCTCGAGCTTAATAGCCTTACTACCTTTAAAATCGTTCTTCCTTATGAACACTAAAATAAAAATCCTTCTTGCTGAGGACGAACCATCTTTAGGACAAATTATAAAAGAGAGTCTTGAGACCAGGGGATTTTCCATAGTACATTATAATAATGGTCAAGAAGCCCTGGAGGGTTATTACAAAGAAAAGCCCGAGCTTTTGGTACTGGATGTAATGATGCCTAAAAAAGACGGGTTCTCTTTGGCAAAGGAAATTAGAATGCAGGATAAGCATATTCCCATTATTTTTCTAACTGCCAAATCTCAAATCCAGGATGTCATAGAAGGTTTTACACTAGGTGGCAATGACTATCTTAAAAAGCCTTTTAGTATGGAAGAACTTATCGTGAGGATCCAAAATTTACTTAAATCCAAAATAGCCCCTTTAGAGCAAAAACAAATAATTATAGGGGATTATGTTTTTGAATTTAAAAAACAAAGACTTCAATTTAAAAAAGAAGATCCCGTTTCTCTTACACACAGAGAGGCACATTTATTGTATCACTTAAGCAATAACAGAAACCAGGTATTGGACAGATCTGTAATATTAAAGAAGCTATGGGGGGATGATGACTTTTTTAATGCCCGAAGCATGGATGTATTTATTACCAAGCTTCGAAAGAAATTAAAAAAAGATCCTGTCGTTAAAATTATAAATATCCGGGGTTACGGGTATAAATTAATTTGTTAAATACTAGCAGGCATTTTGTACCTTGTCGTTGCTTATGAAACATTTGTTCATCATTTCATTGATTTTTGTTCAAATTACAATAGGGCAAGAATTGAAATCTACAGCATCAGTTCCATTAACTGCAGATACTTTTGTGGGTATTGATAGTTATACGAACTACTATTTCATAAAAGATGGTGTATTTCACAAACAGGGTCCGGAAGGAACCTTTGTATTTAACGATTATCTGTTAGGCAAAATCACTTCTGTAGATATCATAAATCCCTTAAAGATCATTTTGTTTTATGAGGATGTGAATATGGTCGTTCTTTTAGATAACAAGCTCAATGAGATGGAACGCATTAATTTTAATACGCTCGCAGATTTTATAAATATAGGAACTGCAACCAATGCCGGGAACAATAGTCTTTGGGTTTTTAATATTGACTCACAGCAACTGGAACTATTTAACTATCGTACTAAACGAAGAACAACTGTTTCACAGCCTTTTGCCGGAAAATTAATATCGCAGGCCAGCAATTTTAATTATTGCTTTATACTTACCGAAAATAAACTGAGAAAACTTAATCTCTATGGAAGTATGCTTTCTGAAAGGAATGTAAAAGGCTTTGAAAAGATCGTTATGCAAAATGAAAAATTAATAGGTCTTAAAGAGAATATGTTGTTTTTTATTTCTGAAAATTCCGTTGAACCCATAAAAATTCCGCTGCCCGAAAACACAATAAAAGACTTGCACTTTACGCAAGATTTACTGTATATTTATAACGGAATAAATATTCTCACTTTTTCACTAACTCAACCAAAGCAGTAGATTTATGCATGTTGCGATTGCAGGAAACATAGGCTCCGGAAAGACTACTTTAACAAGATTACTGGCAAAACATTATAAATGGAAAGCTCATTTTGAAGATGTTGAGGACAACCCTTATCTCGATGATTTTTACAATCAGATGGAGCGCTGGTCGTTTAATCTTCAGGTGTATTTTTTGAATAGTCGTTTTCGCCAAATTTTGGATATTCGTGAAAGTGGAAAAGATATTATCCAGGATCGTACGATCTATGAGGATGCATACATCTTCGCACCTAATCTTCACGCCATGGGACTTATGACCAATCGTGATTACGAAAATTATCGTTCTCTTTTTGACCTTATGGAGAGTGTTACCGAGGGACCCGATTTACTTATATATTTGCGTAGCAGTATTCCAAATCTGGTGAATCAAATTCATAAACGTGGCCGGGAATATGAAAATTCAATAAGTATTGATTATTTAAGCAGGTTGAATGAGCGCTATGAAGCCTGGATTCATAAATACGACAAAGGTAATATCATTATACTTGATGTGGATAATCTGGATTTTGTTGATGATCCGGAACATCTGGGAGAAGTAATTACAAAGATTGATGCCGAATTGCACGGCTTGTTTTAAATACTAAGCCAACAAAAAAGCCCGAGTAGTTTACTCGGGCTTTTTTTTATATAATATCGTTAGAGGATCAATATTTTTCCTCTTCTATAATTTCTTCAACTACTTTCTCTCCTTTCGCATTTATTGCATCTTTAAGATCCTCCAATTGTGCTTTTACCTCTTCTTCTGTTCCCGAAAAGGTTTTTGTTTCGGTACTAGTCTCTCCGTCTTTAGTAGTTTCAATGATCACATCTGCTGTGGTGATATCTCCCTCTACAGACATCTCAACTTTCATTTCTTTAGAAACTTCGGTTTTACCTGCATCTGCTACTTGTTCAGCTTGCTTGTCTGTCAAAACCATCTTGTTACCGTCTTCGTCTATGAAGATCATTTCTTCGGAAGTATTCATAGCCTCATCACTATGTGACCCATGACCACCCAAAATTGGAGCGATCACTAAACCTACTAAACACGTAAGTTTAATTAAAATGTTCATAGAAGGCCCTGAAGTGTCTTTAAAAGGATCACCTACAGTATCTCCTGTTACTGCAGCTTTATGTGCATCACTACCTTTATAGGTCATTTCACCGTCGATCTCCACACCTGCTTCAAACGATTTCTTAGCATTATCCCAGGCACCTCCTGCATTGTTCTGGAAAATAGCCCACATCACACCGCTCACACAAACTCCGGCCATATAACCTCCAAGAGGCTCGGCGCCAAATAATAATCCTATAACAATTGGCGTGATAATGGTCAACAAACCAGGTAATATCATCTCCTTTAATGCTGCTTTGGTAGAGATATCAACACATTTAGCATATTGCGGAGTACCTGTCCCTTCCATAATGCCCGGAATCTCTTTAAATTGACGACGTACTTCCTGTACCATCTCCATTGCTGCTTTACCTACAGATTTCATTGCCATTGCAGAGAAAACTACAGGTATCATACCTCCTACAAATAACATTGCCAGAACATCTGCTCTAAAGATGTTGATCCCGTCAATACCAGTAAAAGTAACATAGGCAGCAAATAACGCTAGTGCTGTTAAAGCCGCAGAAGCAATAGCAAACCCTTTTCCAACGGCAGCAGTTGTATTACCTACCGAATCTAAAATATCTGTGCGCTCACGAACATGTGGCTCCAGTTCGCTCATCTCCGCAACACCTCCCGCATTATCTGCAATAGGCCCAAAAGCGTCGATCGCTAACTGCATTGCAGTCGTTGCCATCATTGCAGAAGCTGCTAAAGCAACTCCGTAGAATCCTGCCAGTTCATACGAGCCGTAAATAGCCGCAGCAAATAATAGAACCGATAGAAAAGTTGATTTCATCCCTACAGCTAAACCTGCAATAATATTCGTTGCAGCACCTGTAGATGAATTTTTTACAATATCCAATACCGGTTTTTTCCCTAAACTTGTATAATATGCCGTTACCATAGAGATCAACGCTCCTACTGCCAACCCAATGCAGGCTGCATAAAATACATTGATAGAAGAGATCTCTTTAGCTCCTTCTCCAAAGAAGTTCATTGTCATTGTTTCCGGTAGCATCCAACCAATTAAAAAGTAACTGGCGACCAACGTTAAGATGATTGCGGTCCAGTTACCCATATCCAATGCTTTTTGAACCTGAGATTCTTTCGCATCGTTATTCTTTATTTTTACAAGGAAAGTCCCAATGATCGATGCTAACACACCCACGCCGGCAATTACCAACGGAAGTAAAATAGGTCCCATGTTATTAAATGCATCTGTAAATTGTGACATTGCAGACATATCTCTTACCAGGTAGTTCCCTAATACCATAGAAGCCAATACTGTCGCAACATACGAACCAAACAAATCGGCCCCCATACCTGCTACATCTCCTACATTATCTCCCACATTATCTGCAATAGTTGCTGGGTTACGAGGGTCATCTTCCGGAATACCTGCTTCAACTTTACCAACTAAATCGGCTCCTACGTCTGCAGCTTTTGTATATATACCTCCTCCCACACGGGCGAACAATGCAATGGATTCGGCTCCTAAAGAGAACCCGGCCAGGGCTTCCAAAACTATGGTCATCTCATCATAGAAATTTCCTCCATCTGTTATAAACTGGCCTACAAAGAACAGGAAGAACAAACTTAGTCCCAATACTGCCAGACCGGCAACACCAAGGCCCATTACAGTACCTCCTCCAAAAGAAACTTTTAAAGCCTGAGGTAAACTTGTTTTAGCTGCTTCAGCGGTACGTGCATTCGCTTCGGTTGCTATACGCATCCCTATGTTTCCTGCCAAAGCAGAAAAGATTGCACCAAAAATAAATGCCGGTACGATCATCCAACTGGTAGATGGTACCAGTGTAGATACTATGTAAAGTAATACAGCAGCTATCACTGCAAAAATTAATAGCAACCTGTATTCAGCATTCAGGAAGGCCAAAGCTCCCTCTTTAATACTTTTTGAAATAAATTGCATGCGCTCACTTCCTGAGGCTTGCTTTTTAACCCAACTCATTTTAATAAGCATAAAGAGTAGTCCTAAAATTGAAAGTACTATTGGTACGTAGATAATGTTTTGTTCCATTATAATTGTGTTATTTAGAAATCATTTCAAATTTGCGACTGCAAAAGTAAGAAAATTTTACTGGGTTGGAAATAATAAAAAGAAAGAAAAAGGCCGCCATAATTTGACAGCCCTAGGTATAAATTAAAGTTATTATAAAATTAGTAGTTACGTGTATATCTTACATTTTCAGCTAACAAGCTATAATCACTACCATCTCCGGTCAAAAAGTTTGTCTTCAATGTTCTCTTAGAGTATTGCTGTGGAAGATAGACTTCAAAATGCAAATGAGGGCTGGAAGACCATCCTACATTACCACTATAGCCAATAGGCTTTCCCTTTTCAACAATATCTCCTCGTTTTACCAGAGATCCATTTTGCTTTATATGTGAATATTCGGCAAAAGTCCCGTCCGAGTGATATACCAAAATGTAGTTTTTATTTTTTTCACAAGTTTTGGTCTCACAAGATTTACTGTTGCTTTGCTCTACACTTACAACAATACCGCTTCTTGCCGCATGAATCTCTGTCCCCACAGGCATTTCAAAATCTATTGCATAGGTGTTAGAAGAACCGTTGTAACCCTCCATGATCTTATGGGATGCTCCCTTCTTAAAAGGCAAATAATACTGAAAAACAGCATCATAATTTGTATGGTTAGGATCTCCAAAATTAGTTTCTGCCGTGTAGGTAAAACTATAGTCATCAAGGGCGTTGATCACTACCAAGCTGGTAATCTTGTGTTTTACGCTCTTTGGCGGTATAACATAATACCTTTTGTATTTGTCTTCTACCTGGAGGTTTCTTAGTACAAAATCAAATTGTACATACACTGGGCTGACCTCATGGTTATCTGCATATAAGGCGAATCCCCTATCTGCATATTCCTGATAAAAAGTGACATTAGGCTTCGCATACAACGAAATAGTCAACATACAGAATACTACAATACTAATCGTTTTCATCTGATGAGTACTTTAGGTTAAACTAAAAGAGGCAAGTTGTTAGCTAGCAGGGGAAGGATAAAGATACAAAAAAAACTAAAACGAAAAACCAAAAACACCTGTAACGCCAAATTTACGCGCATCGGGATTCTGTAAGTAGTTCCCTCGGAAATTAAAATCTATACGAAATATCCTAAAAATATTACCAATCCCAAAGCTATATTCGTAGTAAATATCACCGGGAGCCTGGTATTCTATTCCTGAAGCGTTTAAAGCAATATTTTCAGGAGAGATTTCACCATAAACTGCTCTGAAACCAATAACTTCACGTAAATTAAGCTTTCGCAGCAACGGGATACGTGAAAATAAACGTCCTCCAAAATTGTGCTGTAAATGCAAAGAAGTATAAGTGTCACTTACAAATTCGTAATAATCCAATTGGGTAAAGGTGTTATAAATACTGAAATAGGTCTGATTCCCCGGAATTGGGTTTAACAGGCTTAATGGCACTTCACCAAAGGTTTTACCAACCTCCACAGTGGAGTACAATCTGCCAAGCCCTCCTATATTCCAGGGCTGTGTATATAATGCCTGTAGTTTTTGATATTCGAAATCACCACTCATTATTCCTTTTAACCCATAGCTATATCCCAAATAAAAGGAAGGGTAATTTCCATCATTAATTATGGTGCGTTCCACGCCATAACCAGAAGTTTTTTTATTAGGCGTATAATTAAAGGCCAGTTCAATTTCCGGTTGTGAAATTTCACTGCGTACCTCCCCCGTAAAAACCCCGTTTTCTTTTACATTGTAATCGATACTGAATGTTTCGGTAGCAGAGCGCAAGGTCCTGTATGAACCTGTTAATCTTACTATAAAGTTCTTTGCAGGTTCTATAGAGAATCCCGCAGTGGTCAAATTAATACGGGTTAACCTGTCGTTTGCCCCTACCGATATCAATGAGGAAGACGCTAAACTTCTCCCCAGGACATCATTACTATTAGTAAGGCTGGCTCCAGTTTGTTCGACATCCTTCCTATTCCCTCCAAAAATGGTAAGCCGTGTTTTTCTATCTAACAGCCATTTGGCTGAGATCCCATATTTAAACCTCTGGTCCTTAAATCCGTAAGCTCCAAATCCTTCTATACGCCAAGGGTCATTCTGACTGAAATAGGTACGTCCCCCCAAGCGGATGCGCATTCCTTCAGCTTCATTAAACCCAAAGATTGAGAACACCGGGCCAAAATCAAAATTATTGATCTCGTAATAGCCGGAGGCAAGCGTAGCTCCTATATTATATAGTGCTTTAAAGCGTGGTACGGTCTTAAGCGTATCAAGCATCTTATACACGCCTTTTTCATCTTTGTTTAATTGCTCCATTCGGTGCTTGTCCCAAAATTCGTCCGGGCGGTTATACACTTCATATTGGTAGGGGTCAACCTGCTCACTGTAGAATTTTTTGTCTTTGGGAAGATCAAACACGTAATTATCATATAAGGTTGTCCGCTTTCCATAAATCCCTCTCGCCCCTTCTTTTTTCCGAAGGCTGAAATCACTTAAAAAATAATCCCTTGTGATCAGGAAAATAGAGTCGTTCAACACATCAAACTCCTGTTCTATATACACTTCACGGACCCAGTTAAGGTTAGCGCTCTTTGATGCCTGAAGGTTTATCTCTTTAATGGCCCAGGTAGTATCGTTTACCCAAAAATCTCCTTTGAAGGTAAGTTCATTTTTCCGCCTTGGATAATATACAATATTATAGCACCATTTATTATCCCGATAGGCACTATCCAGCAGAACATAATTGTAAACATCTATCCCCGTACGTGAAAGGGGGCTTGTAAAAGCCTTGTCAAAAAATTTGAGGTAATTGTCATAAACGTCATATTCACTATACAGGTCTTTAACAAAAGCTATAAGTGTTTGATTATTTTCAAATCCGGAGTTTTTATTGCCTTCCAGAACATCTTTTTCTTCATTCAATATATTGTCGCCATATACTTTGGAAGATGCTTCATTTATAAAAATTGGCAGATAGGTATTCCCGGTGATTTTTGATGTATCTATTTGGTCAAAAACAAATTCCATCCCTCTAAATATCTTACTTTTTATAAGGCCCGAATCAATGGTATTTAAATCAAACTCAAGCTTTTCATATTTATCGTATTGATATTGTTTAAACTTTTTCACTCCGTTTTCGCGACGGTTTTGCCAAATCTTTCTAAGAATATCGATAGCAGGGTTGTTCTTCTTCGATTGTTTCCCGCTAATGATCACTACCTCATTGAGTGCAGAGGCCTCTTCTTCGAGAAGAACTATCATATTATAATTACTGCGTTGAGTAAGTGTTACTTCTTTATTGGAAAAACCTACGAACGAAAAGATTACTCCGGTATATGTTTTATCACTCTCCAAATAAAAACGTCCGTCTTCATTAGAGATAGTTCCCTCATTAGAGCCTTTAAAAATGACATTTGCAAAAGCAACAGGGTCTCCCGAAGCATCTTGAACAACACCACTAACCTTAGTTTGTGCAAGGAGCACACAAGTAAATAATGCAAAAAATAAAAATAATGTTTGCTTCATAGCAGGATTAAGGGAATCGATAGATTGGAAACGGTTTTTTATTGAAAAAAGTACGTACTAAGCTTACTTATACATTACTTTTTTAACCGCTTTTATAACATCGTTGCTATTAGGCAGCCATTCTTCTAAAAGTACAGGAGAATATGGAGCCGGAGTATCGGCAGTATTTATTTTTACAATAGGTGCATCTAAATAGTCAAATGCCTGGCTCTGTACCTGGTATGTAATTTCGGTTGCGATATTACCAAAAGGCCATGCTTCTTCAAGAATGACCAAACGATTTGTTTTTTTAACAGATTCCAAAATAGTGGCATGATCCATTGGGCGAACGGTACGCAAGTCTATCACTTCACATTCTATTCCTTCTTTCGCCAGTGTATCTGCCGCTTTATAAGCTTCTTTTATTATTTTTCCGAAGGAAACAATTGTCACATCTTTTCCTTTTCTTTTTATTTCGGCGACACCTAAAGGAATTAAATATTCTCCTTCCGGCACTTCCCCTTTATCACCATACATTTGCTCGCTCTCCATAAAGATCACCGGATCATCATCCCGAATAGCACTTTTCAAAAGGCCTTTGGCATCTGCCGGATTACTGGGAACCACTACTTTAAGCCCAGGACAGTTAGCATACCAGCTTTCAAAAGCCTGAGAGTGTGTTGCTGCTAATTGCCCGGCCGAAGCTGTAGGGCCGCGAAACACAATAGGAATATTGATCTGCCCTCCGGACATTTGGCGCATTTTTGCAGCATTATTTATAATTTGGTCTATCCCAACCAAAGAGAAGTTAAAGGTCATGAATTCAATAATGGGACGGTTTCCATTCATAGCACTACCTACTCCAATTCCTGCAAAACCAAGTTCAGATATAGGGGTGTCTATTACACGTTTGGCACCAAACTCATCCAACATTCCTTTACTGGCCTTATAGGCACCATTATATTCGGCGACTTCTTCACCCATTAAATAAATACTTTCATCTCGGCGCATTTCTTCACTCATCGCCTCGCAAACAGCTTCTCTAAATTGTAAGGTTTTCATATAAAATCGATTCTTTTCTATTCCTAAGAATTTTTCAGGAAAAACAAAAATACTATTATTTATATGTGAAGGGATATTTTTTCTGAAGTTTTAATTGAAATTTATTATGCGTGCATAGTATAATTCATAAAATATATATGTATCTTCGTAGCCCAAAAAATCACAATTATTACAAGACAATTTTTATGAAAATATTAGTGTGCATTAGTCACGTACCGGATACAACTTCCAAAATCAATTTTACAGACGGAGATACAAGATTTGACACCAATGGAGTGCAATTTGTGATCAATCCCAATGATGAATTTGGACTTACCCGCGCTATGTGGTTTAAAGAAAAACAAGGCGCTGCCGTACATGTGGTAAATGTTGGCGGGCCGGAAACAGAACCCACTCTACGCAAAGCATTAGCTATAGGTGCGGATGAGGCTATTAGGGTGAACATAAACCCTACAGATGGGTATTCTGTAGCAAAACAATTGGCAAATGTCGTTAAAGAAGGCGGTTACGACCTCGTAATTGCCGGCCGTGAATCTATTGATTACAATGGCGGAATGGTTCCCGGAATGCTTGCCAAAATGACCGGAGCCAATTTTGTAAACACATGTATCAACCTTGAAGTTGAAGGAAATAATGTAACTGCAATTCGTGAGATTGACGGTGGTAAAGAAACATTAAGCACTAGTTTGCCTTTAGTAATAGGAGGCCAAAAAGGGTTGGTACAAGAAAGTGACCTTCGCATTCCCAATATGCGTGGTATTATGCAGGCGCGTTCCAAACCCCTTCATGTAAAGGAGCCGGTAGACGCCAATACCAAAACACAATCTGCATCCTTCGAAAAACCTGCCCCTAAAGGAGCAGTAAAGCTTGTGGACAATGTGGACGACCTAATCAATTTATTACATAACGAAGCCAAGGTTATTTAAAAGAAAAATTATAAAGAATATGTCAATTTTAGTATATACAGAATCCGAAGACGGAAAATTCAAAAAAATTGCTTTTGAAGCGGTCTCCTATGCAAAAGGAATTGCAGATATGATGGAAACATCTGTTACTGCTGTTACAATAAATGGAGGTGATACTTCAGAACTAGGAAATTACGGTGCGGATAAGGTTTTGGAAGTCTCCAACGAGAAATTAACTCAATTTAATGCCGAAGCTTATGCCGATACCGTAGCGCAAGCTGCTAAAAATGAAGGTGCCGGTATAGTAGTACTTACGTCAAGTGCTAACAGTAAATTCATGGCTCCTTTAGTAGCTGTAAATCTGGAAGCAGGTTATGTTCCCAATGTTACCGAGCTTCCGGTAAGTAGCTCTCCCTTCAAAGTAAAACATACCGTCTTTACAAACAAAGCTTTTTCTACTACCGAGATCAATACCGATGTAAAGGTCGTGGGATTGGCAAAAAATGCATTCGGATTAAAAGAAAACGGTACTGCAGCTAGCTCTGAGAGTTTTGCTCCGCAATTGAACGATGGAGACTTTTCTGTTGAAGTAGTTTCTGTAGATAAAGCAACCGATAAAGTAACTATTGCAGACGCAGAGATCGTTGTTTCCGGAGGCCGTGGATTAAAGGGCCCTGAAAATTGGGGAATGATCGAATCCCTAGCCGAAACACTGGGTGCTGCTACTGCCTGCTCAAAACCTGTAAGTGATATGGGATGGAGGCCTCATAGTGAACACGTGGGGCAAACCGGAAAACCGGTAGCTTCAAATCTCTATATCGCCATAGGTATAAGCGGAGCGATCCAACATCTGGCAGGTATTAACTCATCAAAAGTAAAAGTGGTCATCAACAGTGATGCCGAAGCGCCTTTTTTCAAAGCTGCAGATTACGGTATTGTAGGTGATGCTTTTGAAGTAGTACCGCAACTCAACGAAAAATTAAAAGAGTTTAAAGCGCAAAACGCATAATTTTTATTACTTTGTGCCTTAGAAAAAGGGCTGTTTGGGGAAGGAAACATCCTTGTTTAAACAGCTTTTTTTATTCTGAATTATGAGTTTAGTTAGACTTAATATAAAAGGAATATCCTACAGCCAAACCCAAAATGGTGCCTATGCCCTTATTTTGAGCGAAGTAGATGGTGACCGAAAACTTCCCATAGTTATTGGTGCTTTTGAAGCACAATCCATTGCTATTGCACTCGAAAAAGAAATAAAACCTCCTCGCCCACTCACTCACGATCTTTTTAAAAATTTTTCAGATCGTTTTGATATTGTTGTAAAACAAGTGATCATACATAAATTGGTGGACGGTGTGTTTTACTCCAGTATTATTTGCGAACGTGATAAAATTGAAGAGATCATTGATGCCCGCACCAGTGACGCTATTGCACTCGCCTTACGGTTTAAAGCGCCTATCTTTACCTATAAGAACATTCTTGACAAAGCAGGTATTTTCTTAAAGACCACTCCAAAAAAGAAAAAAGATGTTTCCAAAGAAGAGGAAGCAGTTATAGAAGAACTTATCCTGGGAGAGGATAAAGAATCTGTTAAAATTACCGGGGAAGACTACACAAAATTTTCATCGAAAGAATTAAATCAAATGCTCGATCAGGCCGTAGCCAATGAAGATTACGAAAAAGCAGCCAGAATAAGAGACGAAATTTCAAAAAGGCAAAAATAACGTATGCGTAATTTTCTACTCCTAGCAATTGTATTCATAGTTCAAACGGTCACTTTTGGCCAAGATATCCATAAAGACTGGCAATTTTCAGCCATAGAAAATGATAGGGGTAAAGCGATTTTTTCCATTAATTCCGAAAAAGATTTCTTTCACCTGGACAACGGTACTTTTGAGTATGAACTTGAGGCCAAAGACAACTTAAAAGCATCGGGAGATTATATCTTTCAAAATAATTTACTGGTA
>JANQOS010000165.1 GCA_028285705.1 Altibacter sp. | reverse complement strand
ATAGAACACGAAGACAGCCTGAAAAAAAAGAAAAAGGATGAGTGAGTTTTTATTTGATGAATTCAATGCTATTTCTGCAAAACAGTGGAAACAAAAAATACAGGTAGACCTGAAAGGAGCAGATTATAATGATTCTTTGATCTGGCAAAGTAATGAAGGCGTTCATGTAAAGCCTTTTTATCATTCGGACGATTTTAAGGATGAATTTTCTCCTGTTCCGGGGCACCCGGATTCATGGTATATAAATCAATCTGTATTTGTTGACGATGAAGGTATTGCAAATAAACTCGCCCTTGATGCAATAGCACGTGGTGCTGAAACCATCACTTTTGTTGCCGAAAAAGAATTTAACGTTGATACACTTTTTAAGGATTTTTCTTTTTCAGGAACAGCAATCTATTTTAACCTGAAATTTCTTTCTGAAGATTTTATGGTTAGGCTAAAACAGTTTTTGAATAGCAAAAACGCTTCGGTATTTTACAATATGGACCTTATTGGTAATCTGGCCCGAACCGGAAATTGGTTCCATAACCTGAAACAGGACCACGAGATCCTGAAGAATATCATTTTGCAAGATACTAACGAAAATTGGCTGAGTATAGATACTGCCTTATACCAAAATGCAGGGGCAAATATAGTACAACAACTCGCTTATGCTTTGGCACATGCCAATGAATATTTAAATCATTTTCAGAAAGGAAAAAACCTGAAACTAACGTTTCATCTGGCAATAGGCTCAAACTACTTTTTTGAAATTTCAAAAATCAGGGCTTTACGCAAATTATATGCAACATTGGCAAAAGAATATAATCTTTCAGAGGATTGCCATATTGCTACAACACCTTCAAAGCGTAACAAAACACTTTATGATTATAATGTGAATATGCTGCGAACTACCACTGAATGTATGAGTGCAATACTAGGTGGTGCTAATACGGTTTATAACCTTCCCTATGATGCCATATACCACAAAAGCAATGAATTTGGTGAACGGATTTCCCGAAACCAGCTATTAATTTTAAAGGCGGAAAGTTACTTTGATGCAACAGGAAACCCGGCAGACGGAGCTTATTATATAGAAAGCCTCACAAACGAATTAGCCGATAAAGCACTTTTGGTTTTCAAAGAAATAGAAAACGGAGGGGGCTTTCTTCAACAATTAAAAGAAGGAACCATTCAGCGTAAAATTGAGGAAAGTGCACAAAAAGAGCAACAGCAATTTGATGATGGTGAATTGATCCTGGTAGGTACCAATAAATATATGAACGCTGATGATCGTATGAAGGAAAATCTTGAATTATTTCCCTTCCTGAAAACAAAGAACAGAAAAACAATCATACAACCCATTATCGAAAGAAGACTTGCTGAAAAGTCTGAACAAGAACGTTTAAACAATGAATAAAATGAAGAAAGTCATTTCGATACTATTTATAACTTTAGGTACTATTAGTTGTAGTGAAACATTAGAATATAAGTACCAGGATAAAGGACAAGTAATAGATTGTCCGGGAGTTGACAGCAAGCTTATACATGAAGCTTTGTATAGCTTTGAAAACGATATAGGTACCTTCTTCAATAATGAAAACTATAGCCCAAACAGTACCGTATTCCTTGAGTATGGGTATGCAAACTTCATATTTCCAGGAGCTATGGGAAATGCTGATTACAAAAGTATTGCTTCGCCACATACCATTAAATTAATAGAAGAATTAAAGAAAGAAGAACAGTTATGGGATAGAAACTCCGGAGAAAGCAATCTTAATTACAATAGCGAATTTGTAAAGTGTCTGGTCTCTAAAATAGAAAATGAGGATATGAAGATCAAATTAGAGAATTTACTTAAAGTAAATTCGCTCTCTCCAAAAATAATGGCAGAAGTATATCGAGTAAACAGCTATAACACATTACAAGACAAAAACTTTGCTATGTTTATAGCCCTTGACACTTATTATCAATATGCATTGGATATAGACCTTTTGAAACCGGCAGAAAATGAATAGAAAAAATTTACAACATATCTCTTTATCTGTTTCGGAGGATCTTCCAAAAAAAAGCTCCGGAGGCTCCGGGACATTTTCAACAGCAGAAGGTATTGACATAAAGAAGAGATATTCTGCAAAAGATAACGAAACACTAAAACACCTCAACTTTGTTGCGGGTATTACACCGTATCTCCGGGGGCCCTATTCTACCATGTATGTACGAAGGCCCTGGACAATCAGGCAATACGCTGGTTTTTCTACTGCCGAAGACAGCAACGCTTTCTATCGCAGAAACCTTGCAGGAGGTCAAAAAGGACTATCGGTAGCTTTTGACCTGGCAACGCATCGCGGATATGATAGTGATCATGAACGCGTTGTAGGTGATGTAGGAAAAGCCGGAGTAGCGATCGACAGTGTAGAGGATATGAAGATATTGTTCGACCAGATCCCGTTAGACAAAATGAGTGTCTCAATGACCATGAATGGCGCAGTATTGCCCATTATGGCTTTTTATATTGCCGCCGCCGAAGAGCAAGGTGTTTCGCCCGAAGCATTAGCAGGAACGATCCAAAATGATATCTTAAAGGAGTTCATGGTACGAAATACATATATCTACCCTCCTACTCCTTCTATGAAGATCATCAGTGATATTTTTGAATTTACCTCCAAGAACATGCCCAAATTCAATTCTATCTCAATTTCCGGCTACCATATGCAGGAAGCAGGTGCAACCTGCGATATTGAATTAGCATATACACTTGCCGATGGATTGGAATACATCCGTACAGGAATTGCAGCGGGAATGGATATTGATACCTTCGCTCCCCGCCTTTCCTTTTTCTGGGCAATAGGAATGAACCACTTTATGGAAATTGCTAAAATGAGAGCGGCGAGAATGCTATGGGCAAAACTGGTAAAACAATTTAATCCTAAAAACGAAAAATCACTTGCACTACGTACACATTCCCAAACAAGTGGTTGGAGCTTAACGGAGCAGGATCCTTTCAATAATGTAGCGAGAACATGTATAGAAGCTGCAGCCGCAGCTTTTGGAGGTACTCAATCCCTGCATACCAATGCCCTGGATGAAGCTATTGCACTGCCCACAGATTTTTCTGCACGTATTGCACGAAATACACAAATCTACCTTCAGGAAGAAACAAAAATCACAAAAACGGTAGACCCCTGGGCAGGAAGTTACTATGTAGAAAACTTAACGAATGATATCGCGGAAAAAGCATGGAAGCTTATTCAGGAAGTAGAAGAATTAGGTGGTATGACCAAAGCCATTGAGGCAGGAATACCCAAACTGCGTATTGAAGAAGCGGCAGCCCGAAAACAGGCTCGTATTGATAGTGGGCAGGATATTATTGTTGGTGTAAATAAATACCGCCTGGAACAAGAAGACCCACTCCAGATCCTGGATGTTGACAATCAAAAAGTACGTTTGGCGCAAATAGATCGTTTAGACCGGATCAAAGCTACCAGGAATGCTGCAAAAGTTAAGGAAGCACTTTTAAAATTAACGCAATGTGCGAAGACAGGTGATGGAAATTTATTAGCTTTAGCAATTGAAGCGGCAAGGGAAAGAGCTACCTTAGGGGAGATCAGTGATGCACTTGAAGCAGAGTTTGGACGTTACAAAGCACAGATAAAATCATTTAGCGGCGTGTACAGTAAAGAAATCAAAAAAGA
>JANQOS010000149.1 GCA_028285705.1 Altibacter sp. | reverse complement strand
ACTCTTATCAATTTCATATTATCTATTGGTTTGGCCGGATAATTCCTGCCTATGTCTGTAGGTTGAACGGTTTTCATGAAATTTGCCAGCAATGGCTTTGCTGCGTGGTCGAACAAATAGCAACCGTACTCTGCGGTATCTGAAATAATTCGGTTCATCTCAAAGAGTTTCTTCCTGGCAATAGTATTTGCTATAAGAGGCAATTCGTGCAATGATTCGTAATACGCAGATTCTTCAACTATTCCGGAAGCAACCATGGTTTCAAAAGCCAACTCAACTCCGGCTTTCACAAAAGCTACCAATAAAGTTCCATGATCAAAATAGGTTTGTTCGTTTATAGGTTCCGGTGTTGGATGGGTCATTTCAAAAGGTGTCTTACCGGTTTCCGCACGCCAGTTCAATAAATTGGTATCGTTGTTGGCCCAGTCCAGCATCATTCCCTTAGAAAAACGTCCGCTCATTATATCGTCCATGTGTTTTTCAAACAGGGGTTTCATAATTTCCTTTAGTTCTTCGGAAAGTTGGAATGCTCTTAATTTCGCAGGATTTGACAGGCGGTTCATCATATTGGTAATTCCTCCATGTTTCAATGCCTCCGTAATGGTTTCCCAACCATACTGAATTAACTTTGAAGCGTACATAGGTTCAACACCTTGCTCCACCATTTTATCAAAGCTCAAAATAGAGCCTGTTTGTAAAACGCCACAAAGAATGGTTTGTTCACCCATAAGGTCGCTTTTCACCTCCGCTACAAAAGAAGAAGCCAAAACACCTGCTCTGTGTCCCCCGGTAGCATAGGCATAGGCTTTAGCCTGGTCCCATCCCTTGTTTTGCGGATCGTTCTTAGGATGTACTGCAATTAGGGTAGGTACTCCAAAACCTCGTTTGTATTCTTCACGGACTTCAGTTCCCGGGCACTTGGGAGCTACCATGATCACTGTAATATCTTCCCGTACCTGCATCCCTTCCTCTACAATATTGAAACCATGTGAATAAGACAGTGTCGCCCCTTTTTTCATTAAAGGCATCACTGCAGTTACGACATTTGTATGTTGCTTATCTGGTGTAAGGTTTAAAACCAGATCGGCTGTAGGGATCAGTTCTTCATACGTGCCAACATTAAAACTATTTGCAGTAGCATTTTTGTAAGATTCCCGCTGCTCTTCAATCGCAACTTGACGTAATGCATATGAAATATCAAGGCCGGAATCCCTCATATTTAATCCCTGGTTCAGGCCTTGTGCCCCACAACCAATAATGACTATTTTTTTGCCTTCCAGGGCCTTGGTCCCGTTTTCAAATTCAATAGGTTCCATAAAGCGGCATTTGCCTAATTGTTGTAGTTTCTCTCTAAGAGATAAAGTGTTAAAATAATTCTTCATTGTTTGTAATTTTAAGCGTTAAAAGCTTCTAAGAGTGTTGATATTTTTAGTTGGTCCTTAGTTACCGCAATACGTCCCGATCGAACAAATTGCATAATTCCAAAGGGTTTTAATTCGTGATATAGAAGTTCTACTTCACTTTTCCGTCCTGATTTTTCGAGAACAAAAAATTCCTGGTTCACCATAACAATTCGAGCATGGCTCTTCTTTATGATATTCTGGATCTGCAGATCTTCAAATAGCAGGTCGCTTTTGATCTTAAAGAGGCACGATTCCTGGTAAATTGTCTCTTCATCTGTATGATAGAATGCTCTAATGACCTCTACCTGCTTCTCAATCTGGCCTATGATCTTTCGAATCTGTTCTTTGGAAACCTCTACAATAATGGACCAGCGGGAAACACCATCTATTTCTGAAACAGAGGAATTAATACTTTCGATATTAATTTTTCTACGTTGAAAGATTGCTGAAATACGGTTTAGTAACCCTACGTTGTTTTCGGTATAAATGGATACCGTATACAGTTGTTTTTTATTTTCCATAATTAACTCAATCTGATTTCTGAAACCGATGCCCCCGAGGGAATCATTGGAAACACATTGTCTTCTTTTTCTACGGATACTTCAAGAAAATATGGCCCTCTATACTCCATCATTTCTTTTACGGAAGCAGATAGTTCCTTACGTTTTGTCACACGTTTTGCTTTTATAAAATATCCTTTGGCAATATTTACAAAATCCGGGTTGACCAACTCCGTTGAAGCATAGCGCTTGTCAAAGAACAACTGTTGCCATTGTCGTACCATACCCAAAAAATCATTGTTTAAAACCACGATCTTCACAGCTACTTTGGTTTGTAAGATCGTTCCCAGTTCCTGAATGGTCATTTGATAGCCTCCGTCTCCAATTATTGCTATTACATCCCGTTCAGGAGCCGCCATTTTTGCACCAACCGCGGCAGGAAGTGCAAAGCCCATTGTTCCTAACCCTCCGGAGGTTATATTGCTTTTGGTTTCATTAAATTGGGCATAACGGCAGGCGATCATCTGGTGTTGCCCAACATCACTAACTATGGCCGCTTTGCCTTTGCTCTGTGTATTTATTTCTTTTAGTACCTCACCCATTGTAAGCCTCTCTTTAACAGGATTGAGGTCCTTATCAATGACCTTTTCAAATTCAATTCTATACAGCTCCTTGAACTGTTGATGCCATTTTGGGTAGCTCTTTTCGGTAAGTAATGGCAATAATCTCTGAAGGCTTTCCTTAGCATTTCCCAATACTGCAACATGAGCTTTTACATTTTTATCGATTTCGGATGGATCTATTTCAAAGTGGATGACCTTAGCTTGTTTGGCGTAAGTCGCTAAATCTCCTGTAACTCGATCGTCGAAGCGCATTCCTATTGCGATCAACACATCACATTCATTGGTCAATTTATTAGGTGCATAATTGCCGTGCATTCCTACCATGCCAACATTTAGAGGATGTGAAGTAGGTATGGCTGAAGCTCCCAAAATGGTCCAGGCGGCCGGAATACCGGTTTTTTCAATAACAGCTTTCAATTCTTCTTCGGCCTCGCCCAAGATCACACCCTGCCCCCAAATGATCATAGGTTTTTCAGCGTCATTGATAAGTCGGGCCGCTTTTTGCACGGCTGTTGTTACTACATTGGGAGCCGGATTATAGCTGCGTATACCTGTACATTTTTCATACTCAAAATCAAATTCTTCAAACTGAGCATCCTTGGTAATATCGATAAGAACCGGCCCCGGGCGACCACTTTTGGCAATGTAAAAAGCTTTGGCAATAACTTCAGGAATTTCCGAAGCTTTTGTAATTTGATGGTTCCATTTAGTGACCGGCGTGGAGATACTTACAATATCGGTTTCCTGAAACGCATCACTTCCTAATAAATGTGAAGCTACCTGCCCGGTAATGCAGACCATGGGTGTGGAATCTACATGCGCATCTGTTATTCCCGTTACTAAGTTAGTGGCTCCGGGTCCGGAAGTAGCTATTGCAACACCTACTTTTCCTGAGATTCTAGCATAACCCTGTGCCGCATGCGCCGCGCCTTGTTCATGCCGCGTTAATACATGCCTGATTTTATCCTGGCATTTGTGTAATATATCATAAGCAGGCATAATTGTACCTCCGGGATATCCGTAGAGGACATCTACACCTTCAGCCAATAAACATTTTACAATAGCTTCACATCCTGTGATACGTTCTTTTGTTTTGTGTACTGTTCGTTTTTCTTTCAGTATTTGTGTCTCCATAATGACATTTTAAAATTCGTCTGTTACACACCCTTTGGATGCTGATGCAACTGTTCTCGCATATTTATAAAGAGTGCCGCGACTTACCTTTAATTTTGGTGGCGACCATTTTTCCCTTCTTTTTTGTAATTTCTTTCCGGAGACCTCTAAAGTGATACTGTTTGTTACCGCATCAATGGTAATAGTATCTCCATCTTCAACAAGAGCTATTGCTCCTCCTTCCTGAGCTTCGGGAGTAATGTGCCCGACCACAAAACCATGAGTGCCACCGGAAAAACGGCCATCTGTTATTAAAGCAACATCATTTCCGAGGCCCGCACCCATTATCGCTGCCGTTGGCTTTAGCATTTCCGGCATTCCCGGGCCACCCTTAGGCCCTTCATAACGAATTACGATCACATCTCCTTTTTCAACTTTACCATCTCGAATGCCATTATTTGCGTCATATTCGCTTTCAAATACTTTTGCTTTTCCTGTAAAACTTAGCCCTTCTTTACCTGTAATTTTTGCTACACTACCTTCTTCGGCTAAATTTCCATAGAGCATTCGCAAATGGCCGGATGCTTTAATAGGTCTTTCCAAGGGTTTTATTATATCCTGTCCTTTCGTTAGATCAGCAACATTCAATAGATTTTCAGCTACTGTTTTTCCGGTTACCGTTAAGCATTCTCCGTGAAGTAGCCCTTTGCGAAGCAGATATTTTAATACTGCCGGAATTCCGCCAATTGCATGCACGTCTTCCATAAGATATTTTCCACTTGGTTTTAGATCGGCTAAAAAAGGAGTTGTATCACTTATCTTCTGAAAATCTTTAAGTGAAAAGTCGATATTTGCAGCCCTGGCAATTGCCAAAAAATGAAGAACTGCATTTGTAGAACCACCAAGGACAGTTACAAGTCTTACAGCATTTTCCAGGGATTTATGTGTAACTATGTCTGAAGGCTTTATATCTTTCTCCAGTAAATACCGTATGGTTTCACCTGCTTTTACAGATTCCTGTTTTTTCTTGTCACTTAATGCAGGGTTTGAAGCATTAAAAGGGAGTGCCATTCCCAATGCTTCAATTGCTGAAGCCATTGTATTAGCCGTATACATTCCTCCGCATGCTCCAGCTCCCGGGCAGGCTTTCTCGACAATATTTTGATATTCGACCTCTGTCATGGTACCCGCAACTTTACTCCCCCAGGCTTCAAAAGCAGAGACAACATCCAGTTTTTTTCCATTATGACAACCTGAATCAATAGTCCCCCCATATACCAAAATTGATGGGCGGTCCAGACGGATCATTGCCATTAAGGCTCCCGGCATATTTTTATCGCAACCAACCACTGTTATCAGCCCATCATAGCTCATTGCCTGTACAACAGTTTCCATAGAATCTGCAATTAGGTCTCGGGAAGGCAAAGAATAACGCATTCCCGGAGTTCCCATGGAAATACCGTCACTTACTCCTATTGTATTAAAAATAAGTCCGACTACATCTTCTTCACGGGTGCCTTGCTTCACCAGCTTTGCCAGGTCGTTGAGATGCATATTACACGGATTTCCTTCGTAGCCGGTACTGGCAATTCCAACTATAGGCTTGAGCAAATCTTGAGATGTCAGGCCAATTGCATGCAACATTGCCTGTGCAGCCGGCTGAGTTGGATCCTGCGTTACCGTTTGGCTGTATTTATTTAGTTTCATTAGTAAGCGGGTTGAAAAAAGTTTGTAGAGTGACGTCTTACCAGATCCTGATACTGACCGGCAAGTTTATAACCAATTGTATTCTCCCAGAGTTTATTAAAAGAATGGCCGTCCAGAGATTCAATAGGTGCAACTTCTGCAGCTGTTCCGGTAAAAAAAGCACCATCGGCTTTATAAACATCGCTTGGTGTGAATTTTTTTTCTATGATAACATAGTCAAGGTCTTTTGCCAATTCAAATATGGTCTCACGGGTAATTCCGGATAAGATATTTCCTAAAGGGCAGGTATATAAAACCCCATTCTTTTCGTAAAAAAAGTTTGCTCCCGGCCCTTCCGCCACATATCCCTGAGCATCTAACAAAAGGGCTTCATCGTACCCTGCTGCTTTGGCTTCGGTTGTAGCTAATATCGAATTGGTGTAATGGCCAACTATTTTTGCCTGAATATGTGTGGACCTTGGGTTAGGGCGTTGATAACCGGATGTCATTACACGCACCTGTTTTTCTCCCAGGTATTTTTCCCATTCCCAGGCACAAAGTAACAGATGTGACCTTGGTGCCGGTTGTAGTGCCATGTTTTCAGCCTGGAAGACCAAAGGGCGTATGTATGCATCCTGAAGGTTGTTTTTCTTTAACAATTCATAGCTTAATACAGTTAACTCATGAACCGTATATGAAAGAGGAATATGCATTGCTTTAGCCGAATACAACAATCTTTCATAATGTTCCTTTGGTTTAAAGATCTGCGGGCCATCCGGTGTTCCATAGGAGCGTATTCCTTCAAAAACACCATTTCC
>JANQOS010000038.1 GCA_028285705.1 Altibacter sp. | reverse complement strand
ACGCCTCCTTTTTACGGAGGCGTTTTTTATTTTAGTAGTATGCAAACTTTTCTAGAAGATACGTTACATGCTATTCACAAAAAACATCCGGATACTGCTGAACTTATACTTATCCTTCCCAGTAAACGTGCAGGAGGCTTCTTAAAAAATTATCTTCGGAAATTAGTTTCAAAAACATCTTTCGCTCCCAGGGTCATTAGTATTGAAGAATTCATTGAAGTACTCTCCGACCTAAAAATTATTGATACTACCGAGCTCTTTTTTAAAAGCTACGAGGCATATCTTAATACTCAGGGTATTTCAAAAAAAGAAGACTTTGAAAGTTATACCAACTGGGCCACTACACTGCTAAATGACTTTAATGAAATCGACAGGCATTTAGTAGAACCAAAAGCTTTTTTCAGTTATTTAGGCAGCATAAAAACATTAGAGAAATGGAATGTTCCGGAAGAAGAAAGAACCGAGCTAATTGACGCTTATATCAAGTTCTGGAACCAACTCCCCGAATTCTATGAAACTCTAAAGCAATTACTTTTAAATGACGCCTGTGGCTACCAGGGTTTGGTATACAGGAAAGCTGCCGAAGATATCGAATATTATATAAACACCCACGGAAATAAAAAGCACATTTTTATTGGATTCAATGCATTGAATACTGCTGAGCAGAGTATCATACGGGAATTACTGGAAACAGGGAATTCCGAGATCTATTGGGACGCAGATTCTTTCTTCTATAAAGATGACAGACACAGCGCTTCTCTTTTTTTAAGAAAGTATATAAAGCAATGGAAGTATTTTGAAAATAACCCTCCTCAAAGAATTTCTAACAATTTCACGGATGAAAAGAGGTTTCATTTTGTAGAAGTTCAAAAAAACATTGGACAGGCAAAATTCTTAGGAGACCTGCTATCCGGTTATTCGCAAAAAGAACTTGACAATACCGCCATTATCCTCGCAGATGAAGCTTTATTAACCCCTGTCTTAAACTCCTTGCCCTCCAATGTCCTAAATGTGAATATTACTATGGGGGTCGCCATAAAGACATTTCCGGCAACTGTTTTTTTTGAAGCGCTTTTAAACATACATCAAAAAGAATCCGGATCTATTTATTATAAGAACATATTGTCCATTTTAAATCATCCGCTGGCAACATTTTTAGTAAATGACCCCCAGGAGATTACATTAAAAATTGCACAACAAAACAGCACACATCTTTCATTAAAGGCACTTGAAAGATTAGCTGGCCCGTTAAATAAAGAAGTTATTAATCTGCTGTTTGATGATTGGAAAGATGACAGCGGTATTGCTTTGCAGTCCTGTATCTCACTTCTTCTAAAAGCTAAAGAAAGATTTGAGCCACATAGCATTGACCGTATTGTACTTTTCAATCTATATACAATCTTCAAAAAAATAGAAGTATTAAATACCCGGTTCCCATATGTAAGGACCATAAAACCTGTATACAACTTATTTTTAGAGTTAATTGCATCTACATCTCTCGATTTTGAAGGAGATGCCTATAATGGGCTTCAGCTTATGGGTGTTTTGGAAACCCGTGTGTTGGATTTTGAAAATGTAATTATGCTTTCAGTAAATGAAGGAATCTTGCCCTCGGGAAAATCGAATGCATCATTTATTACCTACGACCTAAAGCAACAGTTTGGTCTTCCGCTTTATACAGAAAAAGATGCTATCTACACCTATCATTTCTACCGCTTGTTACATCGCGCTAAAAATGTTACCCTTATGTACAATGCCCATTCCGAAGGATTGAACTCCGGAGAAAAAAGTCGCTTTTTATTACAGTTAGAAATTGAAAAATGTCCAAAACATCATATTGAAAAAACAATTGTGAGTCCGCCGGTATTTATGAAGCCAAAGGAGCTGAAGACCATTGCCAAGACAGAGACGATCATGGAGCGGCTTAGTGAAATTAGCCAAAAGGGCTTCTCTCCTTCTTCTTTAACCAATTACATTAGAAATCCATTGGATTTTTACTATCAAAAAATCCTGAAAATAAATGAGTTCCAGGAAGTAGAAGAAACGGTGGCCTACAATACACTAGGGACCATAGTACATGATACGCTTCAGGAGTTTTACCAACCTTTGGAGGGTGATTTTTTGACCATGGAGATGCTTCAAAAAATGAAACAGCAAATAGATGATGAAGTAGCACATCAATTCAAAAAAACATTTAAGGAAGGTGATTATTCCAAAGGAAAGAACCTTATCATTTTTGAAGTGGCCAAACGATATATTTCCAACTTTATCGATCACGAGATCTCCCAAATAAAAGCCGGAAACCAAATAAAGATTCTAAAAATTGAAAATGACCTGCATGTTGAAATTCCTATTGACAAAATTAACTTCCCCGTACGAATAGGCGGGAAAGTAGACCGTGTAGATGAGTTTAACGGAAAGCTTAGGATCATCGATTACAAAACCGGATTAGTACAACAAGGTGACCTTGAGCTTGTAGATTGGAATGTAGTTACGGAAGATTATAAATATAGTAAAGCATTCCAGGTATTGGCCTATGCACTTATGATCCAAAAAGAAATGCCAATTACAAATGCAGAAGCGGGAATTATTTCTTTTAAGAATCTTAACAATGGATTTTTAAAGTTTGCAACAAAACCAAGTCCCAGAAGTCAAAAAAAAGATCATGATATAGGTGCGCAAACATTAGAATTGTTTATTGAAGAACTAAAAAAATTAATTCTGGAAATTTGTAACCCGGATATTCCTTTTACCGAAAAAGAAATTGAGTAATATGTTTATAGAGCAAAACAAAGTTTTACTTTCAGAAAATAAGAAACCTATCCTCTACGATATTTATCACGATGGTTCTTTAACCCTTAAGCCTGTTGTAGTATTTTGCCATGGTTATAAAGGCTTTAAGGATTGGGGTGCCTGGCATTTGGTAGCTAAAGCTTTCGCTAACGCAGGGTTCTTTTTTTTAAAATTCAATTTTTCACACAATGGAGGGACCGTAAAGCAACCTATTGATTTCCCGGACCTGGAAGCGTTCGCACAGAATAATTTTAGTAAAGAACTGGATGACCTGCACAGGGTGTTGCAGTTTATAATTTCTGAAAAAAAATATTCATCGGTTATAGATGTAGAAAAGATAAGTTTAGTTGGGCATAGTCGTGGTGGCGGAATTGTCTTGATCAAAGCCGAAGAAGATTCACGGATTCACAAAGTAGTTACCTGGGCTGGTGTAAGTGACTTTAAGGTTCGGTTTCAGGAAGGGACCGAAACGTTCCTGCAATGGAAAGAAACCGGGCGTACCTATGTGGAAAACGGAAGAACCAAACAACAAATGCCTCACGATTGGCAATTCTATGAAGATTTTAAGGCTAATGAAGAACGGCTTACAATTCATAGAGCCGTTAAAAACTTAAAGAAACCTCAATTGATCGTTCACGGTAGCCAGGACCCGACCGTTCCTCTAAAAGAGGCTCAGTTACTACACCGTTGGAACCCTAATAGTCAATTAGAAATTATTGAGAATGCAGACCATGTCTTTGGTGCGGGGCATCCATGGGTTAATGATAATTTACCCAAAGATCTTGACAAGGCTGTAAATGATAGCATCGCATTCTTAGTATAGAGCGTATTTTTATCCAACT
>JANQOS010000188.1 GCA_028285705.1 Altibacter sp. | reverse complement strand
GTTGCAGTTTGTCCGGGTGGTATTTTTTTGCCATGGTCCTGTAAGCGGCCTTAATTTCAGAATCTGTAGCGGTGCGCTCAATTTCCAAGATCTTATACGCACTATCCGGATTTTTGAAGAACATGGCCTTAATACTCTCGAAATCCCGGTATTGTACTCCTAAATACCCCGAAATTCTATTGATTTCCTGAACTTCGGGTTCAGAAACATGACCATCTGCATTAGCAATGCTAAATAGAAAATGAAGTATTTGTAGCCGTGATTCATACCTGGTACGTTGCCTCAACAAATTGCAAATATTCCTGGCAGAGACCTGTCGTTTCTTTATCACTTCATTAAAAACCCGAAAAGTTGCATTGGCACGTTCCGTCCCATAGGCCTGTATGAAATATTGCCTTACATAATTAAGTTCACTTTGGTTTACCGTGCCGTCTGCCTTAATGACCAAAGATGCCAGTGAAAGCAGATTGAGTTCAAAATCTGCCGGAGTTACACGATCCCCTCTTTGTTGCTGAAAAACCTGCTGAAAAGGCCCGCCTCCTTTTTTACTGGACATATTATCCAATAAGCTTCCTAATAGAAAGCCAATAATCGCCCCGGGAAACCTAAAAAATGCATACCCTAGAATAGCGGTAAACCAACGAATCATAAATATGTAGTTTCAATTTATAAAATGGTGTCAAAGATAACTATTTACATAAAGAGTTTTGGAATTCTTTAACGCTTTGATAACCTTAAAATTGGTTACCTTTGCACTAAAATTGTTACACATTTAAAAGACTTTATTATGTATCCACCGGAATTAGTAAAACCTATGCGTGAAGACCTTACAAAAGTAGGTTTCAATGAATTATATACAGCAGACGAGGTAAATGAAGCGTTAAAAAAGGAAGGAACTACTTTGGTTGTAGTGAATTCTGTATGTGGTTGTGCTGCAGCCAATGCGCGTCCGGGAGCCAATATGTCGCTTCAAAATGAAAAAAAGCCTGACCATTTGGTAACTGTTTTTGCAGGAGTTGACCGTGAGGCAGTCGATGCTGCCCGCGCACAAATGGTTCCTTTTCCACCTAGTTCACCTTCTATGGCACTCTTTAAAGATGGTGAATTGGTACATATGCTAGAACGTCATCATATTGAAGGGCGTCCGGCAGATATGATTGCCGAAAACCTTAAAGGAGCTTACAACGAATTTTGCTAGATAAATATCTTACAAATAATCGAACCACGTTAAGGCGTGGTTTTTTTATGTTTATTTTTAAACCATGTTAAAGCTACTATCATATCCACTATCCATTATATATTTTTTCTTTTTTGGATTAACCCTGGCGGTTTTTCATCCCCTACAGTGGTTTGCATTAAATGTGTTTGGATATGAGGCGCATAAAAGGACGGTAGATATATTGCAATTCTTCCTTATGCGATGTCAAAATATTCTGGGAACTCGGTTTTCATTTCAAAATCCGTATGATATAGGTACAGACAAACCTCTGATCATTGTAACCAACCACCAAAGTATGTTTGATATTCCGCCAATAATCTGGTATATGAGAAAACACCATTGCAAGTTTATTAGTAAGGTAGAGCTGGGAAAAGGAATTCCCAGTGTCTCCTATAATTTGCGGCATGGCGGATCCGTATTGATTGACAGAAAAAAACCGAAAGAAGCTGTTATCGCCATTAAGAAGTTTGCAAATTACATTGAGGTAAATAAACGTGCTGCAGTGATTTTCCCCGAAGGGACCCGTAGCAGAAAAGGTGTTCCCAAACCTTTTCAAACAAAAGGGCTATTAACCTTATTTGAAGGTATTCCCTCAGCACTGGTAGTTCCTATTACCATTAATAATTCCTGGAAAACAATTCGCTATGGAAAATTTCCCCTGGGGTTAGGGGCACATGTTACTTTTACGGTACATCAACCCGTAAAATTGAGTGAGTACGAGCCTAATAACTTAATAAACATAATTGAGAAGCAAATTACAGAGGCAATCACACTTGACTAATCCTTTTTACCTCTAGAACAATTTTGTTTGCGGGTCTTTTAGATGAAGGTAATGTGACCTGTCCAAAGGGTTCATTTTTATGCCTTTAAAAAAGCGCTTTTTCGCGATCTCCATTGTGTCTTTTACCTGGGTTGCAATGATGCCTTGTCCTCTCATTCTAATCCCAAAACGGCTATCGTTTAGTTTGCCTCCATGGCATTCGGCTATTTGATTAAGGATCCTTTCTGCCTTATCGGGAATGGCTTTATGGGCCCAGTCTTTGAAAATCTCACCGATCTGCCCATTTAACCTTACTATTGTGTAGGCGATATCTTTTGCTCCTAATTCTGAAACTTTTTTTACCATTGGAATGATCTCGTGACTGTTTAATGATGGAATTATAGGCGCCATCATAACTCGAACAGGAATATCATTCCTTGAAAGAACCTCAACTACTTTCAGTCTTTTCTTTATACTTGCCGTACGAGGTTCGAGCAAACGGCGGGTCTCTTCGGAAAGAGATGTTATGGAAATATTTACCGCAATGATATTGAGTTTTGCCATTTCCTGTAAAATATCCAGGTCGCGCAATATTAAAGCGTTCTTGGTGATAATACCGGTTGGATGTTTCCATTTAAGCATCACCTCCATGCACTTCCTGGTGATCTCCAGTTTTCGTTCAATAGGTTGATAGCAATCAGTATTTCCTGAAAAAACTATAGTGTTAGGCTTCCAGGATCTACTTCTTAGTTTTTGTTCCAATAATTCCGGTGCATTCTTCTTAACCAGAATATTGCGCTCAAAATCCAGTCCTGCACCATAACCCCAATATTCATGTGTGTTTCGCGCATAGCAATACACACATCCATGTTCACAGCCCTGGTATGGGTTCGCAGAATATCCCATTCCCACATCGGAGCTGTCAACTTTATTGACAAAGGTTTTTGGAAATACCTCTATATAACGAGTTTTATTCTTGTCTGCCTGCTCGCCTTCAGTATGACAGAAATTAAGAAAATCATCACGTACCTCATGACGTAATTCAAAAAATCGATTGTGGATTCTTTGCTGCGCTCCGCGACCTTTTAGGTGATTTTTAGGCATAGATTAACTTAGATAAGGGACGTATCAAAGTTAATTATATTTTTGGAATAATTCCTTGTAGAATTGGAATTATTCCAAAAAATCTACATTAAAATTTACAATTGTGATCTATTTTCCAGGGAAATTTGGTTTTCTTTTCTCTAAAAACGCTTGCGTCCCTTCCCGAAAGTCTGCCGTTCCAAAACATTTGCCAAATTGTGTGATCTCCTCATCAAAACCATTTTCGCCATCCTCATAGCCAGCATTGATCGCTGCAATTGCAGCCGCTATTGCCACAGAGGAATTTCTCATGATCTTTCCAGCTATTTTTTGGGTAAAGTCCATCAATCCCTCAGGGGCGGTAACATGATTTACCAAACCGTATTGTAGTGCCAGGTTGGCATCAATCATTCCTGCAGACATAATAAGTTCCATCGCACGGCCCTTTCCTATCAATTGCGGCAAACGTTGAGTACCTCCGTACCCGGGAATAACGCCTAAAGAAACTTCAGGAAGTCCCATTTTTGCATTATCACTGGCAATTCTAAAATGGGCGGCCATAGCCAATTCCAATCCACCTCCAAGTGCAAAACCATTTACGGCGGCAATAACCGGTGTAGATAAATGCGCTACAAAATCAAATAATTTTGCTTGCCCCTCAGATGCCAGTCGCTCACCTTGAGCTACAGAAAAATCTGCAAATTCACTGATATCTGCTCCGGCCACAAAGGCTTTTTCTCCGCTTCCGGTAATGATGATCACTTTTACAGAACTCTCTTCATCTGCAGCCTTAAAAGCATTGTGTAGCTCTTCGATCGTTTCTTTATTTAATGCATTAAGTTTAGTTGGACGGTTGATAGTAATGGTCGTGATCCCATTTTGATTTTCGGAGAGGATATTGTTATAATTCATTGCCTTTGGGTTTATAATTGTAAGTTCGTTTCAGAAGATAAAAATACGTAAATGCTTACAATTGTATTGGGAATGTCACGGTAAATGTCGTTCCCTTACCTTCGGCAGATGTCAATGCAATTTTTCCTCCATAGGTTTCCACAATTTTCTTTACCATAGCAAGTCCAAGTCCCATTCCGCTGCTCTTAGTAGTAAATTTTGGCTCAAAAACTTTGTCTTTATTTCCTTCAGAAATACCCAGGCCATTATCCGCAACTGTTATGACAGCATTAGTCCCATCGGAAAATACGTTTACTTCAATTTTAGGATCTCCGGAGTTTTTTTGCTCAATAGCATAGATGCTGTTCTTAATTAGATTTGTGATCACACGTATTAGCTGTGTACGGTCAAATTTAGCAATGATCTCTTTTTCTTCGGAAAAGAAATAAATATAGTCCTCATTAAAGATATCGAGTGCCAGCTTGGTAATTTTAACGACATTGAGGGTTTCGTCCTGCTGCGCGGGCATTTGTGCATAGGTTGAAAAAGCAGATGCAATAGAGCTCATGGTATCAATTTGTTGAATAAGCGTATTGCTGTATTCTTCCATTTTTTTGTGCATTTCCGGATCGTTCACATCAAACTTTCGTTGAAAGCTTTGCACAGTTAAACGCATAGGGGTTAACGGATTTTTAATTTCGTGTGCAACCTGTTTTGCCATCTCCCTCCATGCTGCTTCCCGCTCACTTGCAGCCAATTGCGCAGCACTACTTTCCAACTCGTCGATCATTCCATTGTATGCATTAACGAGTGATGAAATCTCCAGAGTCGTATCTTCTACAAGTATTTTTTTATTTCGTTTGTCTAAACGTGTTTCAATGATCTTTTGGCTTATATTATTTAAGGAACGAGTGATATATTTCGAAAGAA
The DNA here is from genome assembly GCA_028285705.1 of Altibacter sp. GTDB lineage: Bacteria > Bacteroidota > Bacteroidia > Flavobacteriales > Flavobacteriaceae > JANQOS01. The sequence continues at coordinate 15,634 of JANQOS010000188.1, read as the reverse complement.
AATAAGCTAACGCAATTGCAACCAGTAACATTATTAAATAGGCATAGCCCAAGCGGGTTAGATACTCTTTTAGTTCTTTATTCAGGAACCCGTCATCTTCAATATATGGCAGATTGAGTATTGCAAGGGGTTTAAAATAGCTATCGGTAATATATGTATAAGAAGATTGGTAATTTTGACCGTCTTCTTTAAACTCTTCAACATAATGTTTATTTGGAGACGTTTCCAGGGCTTCAACTATATAACTTGCCAGCTTGGTATTAGTAGTATCTTTAAAGAATGAGGCCTTAGAGGACTTTAGAAGATTTCCTTCCAGATCGTAAAGGTATAGTTCAAGATTATGAATATTCTTGATCTCGTATATCTTATCTTTAAAAATGAGTGGAATATTTTCTGTATCTACCGGATATGTGGTAGTCTTTAATGCGTAATTAATGTTCTCCCTAATAGCAGTTTCCTTACGTAACAGTCGCTCTCTATGGTAGTCTTCGGCTTCTTCACTATATTGATAAATAGTAACCGCTGCTATGAGGATCGAAGCTCCAATAACGAGAAGGATCATCGATAAAAAAATTCGAAAGCGAAGCGACTTGGTAAAATTCATTCAATACAGTTTGTTCGAGAAAGATAGCAATAATTAAACCATTTATTTTACGAATTCTTCTCCCGAATCCTTTTGTAGAATCTATAACCCAACATTAGCAATACCGAAAACAATACAATCCCTATTACCCCATATATCCAATTGACGGCATTTTTTAAGATCACCAGGAACACTATGGCAAATAATATGATGGTTGCTCCTTCATTGAACAAGCGCATAAAATTTGAAGAATGCTTTACTACTCCCTTTTGAAGTTGTTTAAAGATGACGTGACATTTTATGTGGTAAATGATAAGCAATACAACAAAGCCCAGTTTTATCTGCATCCATGCATCAGTAATATAAAACGGGCGAAGCACCAATAACCAAATTGCAAAAATTGTTGCCAGAAACATAGATGGCCAGGTAATGATATACCACAAACGTTTCGCCATGATTTTAAGTTGATTGCCTAAGATCTCCCTATCCGGTGAAGGTTTATGACTTGCTTCTATTTGATAGACGAAAAGGCGTACAATATAAAACAGCCCTGCAAACCAGGTAATGACAAAGATCAAATGAAGTGATTTTATATAGTAGTATCCCAAACTTTAGTTTTTAATGGTATTCCGATATCGGAATACGAGAAAAATAATAACAAAATTAAAAAAGAAAGGCACAAATGTTATATCTCTGTCGGGAATTATCAATATTGCAAAATTCAATGGCGGTTTTTAAGAAGTCTAATCATTTCCTTCTTTTTCATCAATCTCAATATGCTTAATAACCACTTTATCCTTAGGTTTATAAGGAATCTCTTTTAAGATGTGTTCAATAGCTTCTATTCTTGCCTTTGTTTTTTTATTGGCTTTTATTATGATCCATGGAGCTAATGTTGTATTTGTTTTTTCAAACATTCTCTTTTTATACAATGTATAATCATCCCAAAGTTCCAATGCTTTTTTATCTACAGCACTGAATTTCCATTTTTTTACCGGGCTGGACCTAATCTCTTCAAAACGTTTTTTCTGTTCTTCTTTAGAAATGGAAAAATAAAACTTAATGAGGCGAATCCCGGATTCAATGATCATTCTTTCAAAATCGTTTACCTGATTCATGAAAATGTCATATTCCTCTTGTGTACAAAATCCGTTAACAGGTTCAACAACGGCCCTGTTATACCAGCTTCTATCAAAAAACACGATCTTTCCCTGCTTAGGAAGCTTGTTGATATACCTTTGGAAATACCATTGCCCCCTTTCTTCATCATTGGGCTTGGGCAATGCTACAACGTTAAACTCCCTGGGGTTTAGATGTTCTGTAGTTCTTCGAATAGCACCTCCCTTTCCGGCTGCATCCCTTCCTTCAAAAATGACAACAACCTTTTCTTTATAGTCTGTTACCCAATGTTGCAATTTTATTAATTCTTCCTGTAAAGATTTTAACCTGTTCTCATACCTTACATATCGTAAGGCTCTACTCATGTTGTAATCTTCATAAGAGAGTAATTGCTTCAGTCCCTTTTTGGAATTTAAATATTTAAGGTCTTTTTGAGATATTTTTTCTAACATTTTAGTCAATTTGTCTTAACATTCTGTGATATCGTTCCACTATATTAGGATCTGGGAAAGTAGTTGTTCCGGAATCACCTTTATTATCATATTTGAACCTGGATAGCACATAACGAATACTCTCCAGGCGTGCCTCTTTTTTAATATTGGTCTTAACTATGATCCAGGGGCTAATAGAAGTGTGCGTTTTACTGAACATTTGCTCTTTATACAAGGTGTATATATCCCACCGTTTTTGCCCTTCCTGATCCACCGGGCTGAACTTCCATCGTTTTAACGGATTTTCCAGACGCGCATTGAATCTTCTTAATTGTTCTTCTTTCGATATGGAAAACCAAAACTTAATTAACTCTACTCCGTCTTCATAAAGCATATGTTCAAACTCCGGGACCTGCCTCATGAATTTATCATATTGTTCTTCATTGCAAAACCCCATAACCGGCTCTACGACAGCACGATTGTACCAGCTTCTATCAAAAAAAACAATTTCTCCGACGTTAGGTAGTTCTTTTATATAACGCCTGAAATACCACTGCCCTTTTTCTTTTTCGGTGGGTTTGGTTAATGCTACCACCCTAATGGATCGCGGATTTAGATGTTCAATGAAACGACGAATGGTACTTCCTTTTCCGGCAGCATCCCGCCCTTCAAAAATAACACAAACACGCTTTTTATGTTTTGCTACCCATTGTTGTAAATTGACCAATTCTGCCTGAAGTTTGAGCAGTTCTTTTTCGTATTGAATGGTATTGAGGATTCCTGTAATACGTTCTTCCCCTTCTTTAGAAGCAATTGCTTTTATTAAATCTTCTTTATTTCTGGTATTTTGGAAATCTTCGGCTGTTAGCATAGAATCTGGTGTATTTCTTAAAGGTCATAAATCTCTAAAGTTAAAAAAATGACATTTATCATTGACAAAACCTCTAAACCATCTACCGTTTCATCTTTCGGACCTCTTTATTCAGATAATATCCGGTTACAATAGTAGAAAGTATATCGGCTATAGGGAAAGAAATCCAAACACCCCAAACACCAAAAAACTTTGGAAGTATTAAAATTAACGGAATTAAGAAGAATCCTTGTTTTGTTAAACTTAGCAATAAAGCAGGGATCGCTTTCCCGATCGCTTGAAAATACGACGCTCCTATTAACTGAATAACAATAACAGGAGTGGCGGCGAATACCCAGCGCAATGCATTTGGGGTCCTGCGTAATAATTCCTGATTGTTGGCGATTGTCTCTACATCTAAGCCTTCCTTACCGCTCATAAAAACCGAGACCAGGTTTGGTGAGAAGATCATAATAATTGCAAAAATGACTAAAGCCAACACCCCTGAGTATTTTATAGAAGTGTTAATAGATTCCCGAACACGCTCAAACTTCCCGGCTCCATAATTATACCCCGCAATAGGCAAAAACCCTTGATTTACACCTATTACCGGAAAAAGAGCGAACATAAGCATCCTGCTTATAATTCCGTAAGAAGCAACATCCAATGCATCTCCATAGGTAATAAGTACATTATTCAATAAAACAGTTAGTATGGCAATAGCTCCTTGCCGGGCAAGAGTTACAAAACTCAGGCTGTTTATTTCTGAAACTATTTTTTTACGGAGTACAAAACATTTTGCGGTGAGTTTCAACTCACTTCTAAAAACAAAGAACCACACTACAAAGGCAAAACAGATCGCGTAACTTATAAAAGTGGCCCATGCAGCTCCCTCCATACCAAAGTCAAATACATTAATTAGAATGTAATCCATAAAAATGTTGCCTATAGCAGGAAGTAACATTGCGTACATTGCAAACTTTGGTTTGCCTTCAGCACGAATTACGTTAGTACCCATCATACAGACTGCCAACATAACAATACCGTAAAGTACAATGCGATAATAGATCAATGCCAGATCCTTGAAAGAATCATCAGCTCCAAAAAATTCGATCAACGTATCTTGAAAAATAAGCCCCAGAATAGCTAGCAGTCCGGAAGAGGCGAGTGTAAGTGTAATTTGATTCCCGAAAACCTGCAACGCCTTACTGTCATTTCCGGAACCCAGCGCTCGAGAAAGTACCGAACTACCTCCAATACCAATAGATAGGCCAATAGCCCCAATAAAGAAAGTAACCGGAATTACTACTGTTATAGCAGAGATCGCTAAGGGACCAATCCATCTCCCTACGAAAATGGTATCAACGATCATATTGAGTGACATCACCAGGATACCTATAGATGCCGGTACTGCCTGCCTTACAAGTAGTTTGTTAATGGGGTCGGTTCCTAACGTAGTAGATTTTTTCCCTTTTGCCATCAGGCAATCGCTTTTTTAATATCCACGATCCTCCATGCATCGATCCAGGATGTCAATACATCTGCCCAATCATCACGGTCGTTCAAACAAGGTATTGTTGTAAATGTTTCTCCGCCAACTTCACGGAAGATCTCTTTGCCTTCCATTGCAATTTCTTCTAATGTTTCCAGGCAATCACTTACAAAAGCAGGTGTAACGACCACCATTTTTTTTACACCAGCTTTACCCATTCTCTCTATAGTACGATCTGTATAAGGTTGCAACCACGGATCAAAACCCAAACGAGATTGAAAGGAAATAGAATACGTTCCTTTTTTCAAATTTAATTTCTCGGCTACCAGTTCTGTTGTTTTATAACATTGGTGACGATAACAAAACTGATGCGCAGCAGAAGAGGTTTTACAACAATTTTCATCTATCTTACAATGTGAATTGGTGATATCACTCTTACGAATGTGTCTTTCCGGAACACCATGGTAGCTAAACAACAGGTGTTCGTAATCCAAACCTTCTAATTTTTCAAATATACTTTTGGAAAGGACCTCAATATATTCAGGTTTATGGTAAAAAGAAGGAAGGGATGTAATTTGCAGTTCCGGGAAGTGGTTTTTCTGAAGTTCTTCAACGGCTACATCAATTGTTTCTGTCGTTGCCATGGCAAATTGAGGATACAATGGAATGACCAAAACTTCATTTACTCCTTTGTCAACTAACTCCTGAAGCCCTTTTTTTAAGGTCATACTTCCGTAGCGCATGGCTAAAGCAACGGGAATAGTCGTTCTTTCCTGGATTTTTTTCTGTAACCTTTCAGAAATAACGATCAAAGGAGAGCCTTCATCCCACCAGATCTTTTGATACGCTTCGGCCGATTTCTTGGGTCGGGTATTGAGTATAATGCCACGTACCAGTAAAATTCGTGCCCAACGAGGAACATCGATCACACGGGGATCCATTAAAAATTCATCCAGATATTTTTTTACGTCTTTGGGGTCGGTACTATCCGGCGAACCAAGATTTACAAGGAGAACTCCTTTCATTTATAGAAATTTTTAGAATGCAAAATTAGCTTTTAAATATGCGTAAGACAAAGGTGCTATGTATTAAAAATCAATAGAATCATTAATATTTCTTATCCCGAAAGACTCATTAGATATTTTTTGGGAGTTGTACCAAATTTCTTTTTAAATGATGAAATGAAGTGACTGGCGGTACTATAGCCTACCTTCAGTCCAACCTCATTTACGTTATGCGCTCCGGTAGCCAGTAATTGCCTGGCAACTTCCATTTTATAATCGAAAAGAAAACTAAATACCGAATCTCCGTAGATCTGTTTAAACCCTTCCTTCAATTTATTGATCGGAAGGTTAATTTCATCTGCCAATTCGTGTAGAGTAGGGGGTTCTGCCATGCGGGAGATTATTATTTCTTTAGCTTTTTTTACCTTAAGTACATTCTCTTCATCTGCTAAAAAGGGGCACTGTTCAATATCTGCTTCTTTTGGTTGATTAAAATATAAGCTCAACAGTTCATAAGCTTTCCCTTTAAAATACATGGGTTTTACCGAAGGGTGCAGGTTATAATTCATTATCTGGTTTAAGACAATAGCCATCGAAGGCTGGATCGTAGCATCTTTATAATACTTCCGGTCCTTGTTCTCATCACTTAAAAAAGTAATATAATTTGCTTCACTTGAAAACAGGCCGTGGAATTTTTCAATGGGCAATAATAAGGAAAGTACCCAGGAATCTGGCCCTACCGCTAAATTTAACGGCAAATCCCGCTGTGGGTTGTACAATAAAAGTGAATTGTCTTCCTGAAGAGGCAGCTTGTAATTTCCGTCATTAAAATTGAAGCTTGCCGAACCCTTTATACAAAAGTGAAATTGAATGAAATGATTTCCCACTTCGCGCTTAAAAAGTTGATAATCATCTGTTTCATTATTAAATCGCAATATGAAAAAACCACTTTCAATGGATACTTCCTCATAAAAGCTTTCAGCGATATTTTTATTGACAAACATGATCCCGAATTATTTCTTTATTTAGAATTAATCTAAACAAAGTGAGTTGAAATTTGCTTTTACATGGCGAAATTAGGGCATTTAAATGACAAATGTCATATTTTAATAAAAATTAACAGCATTCGATATAATTGATGCGGCTAGCGTTATTTTTTAAAATATATTGCATATACATTTGCAGCGTTAGGTATGAAAATCAACGGAAAACAATCATTTTCGAAATCTCCCGATGGAAATTTTTACGCCATTGGCCTCAACTACAAAAAGGCCGATGCCGAAATTCGCGGGCATTTCAGTATTTCTGAAGAAGCACAAGCCAACATTCTCGAACAGGCCAAAGAAGAAGGCATTCAATCCTTAAGCTTAATTTCCACCTGTAATCGCACCGAACTATACGGCATAGCGCAGCATCCTTTTCAATTAATAAAGTTACTCTGTGAGCATACGAACGGAAGTATTGAAGAGTTTGAAAAAGTAGCATATATTTATAAAAATAAAGCTGCTGTTTCACATCTTTTTAAAGTTGGAACCGGCCTGGATAGCCAAATTTTAGGTGATTTTGAGATTATAAGTCAGTTACGAAACAGCTTCAGGCACTCCAAAAGGGTAGAATTGATGAATCCATTTATGGAGCGATTGGCCAATGCGGTCATTCAGGCCAGTAAGAGGATCAAAAACGAAACCGAAATATCTTCCGGAGCTACTTCTGTAAGTTTTGCAGCCGTTCAATATATTTTGGCACGGGTTCCATATGTGTCAGACAAAAATATTCTACTGTTCGGCACAGGAAAAATAGGTAGAAATACTTGCGAAAACCTTATAAAGCATACTAAGAACAAGCACATTACCCTTATTAACCGAACAAAAGATAAGGCTGAAAAAATTGCCGGAAAATTCAACTTGGTTGTAAAGGATTATACAGATATACAAAGTGAGATCGCGCAAAGTGACATATTGATTGTAGCTACAGGAGCCCAAAACCCTACAATTTCAAAAGAATTATTATTTCTGAAAAAACCACTGCTCATATTAGATCTTTCTATTCCAAAGAACGTATCTGACAATGTAAAGGAAAATAAGCTGGTTACACTGGTCCACCTTGATAATCTTTCTTCGGTTACCGATAAGACCATAGAAAATCGTACTTCACAAATACCAAAGGCAAAAACTATTATCAACGAAATTGAAACAGAGTTTAACACCTGGGCCGAAAACCGAAAGTTTGCGCCTACCATTAAAGCCTTAAAAACAAAATTGGCCGAAATTAAGGCTGGTGAAATCGATTTTCAACGTAAAAAGATCTCTAACTTCAACGAACAACAAGCAGAGATCATAAGTAATCGTATTATACAAAAAATCACTACCCACTTTGCCAATCACTTAAAAGACGATACTGTTTCTACCCCCGAAAGCATAGAACTGATCAATCAAGTTTTTCAACTTTCAAATCAAGAAGTGTGAGTAAGGTAATTCGTATTGGCACTAGAGACAGCCAGTTAGCTTTATGGCAAGCGAATACAGTAAAGGACAAATTAGAAGGGCTAGGCTACAAAACTACATTGGTCCCGGTAAAATCTACTGGAGACCTGGTTTTAGATAAACCTCTATATCAATTGGGGATCACCGGAATCTTTACTAAAACTCTTGATGTTGCGATGCTTAATGGAAGTATAGACATTGCAGTACATAGCATGAAAGATGTCCCAACTTTATTACCAAACGGGATCGTACAAACTGCAGTGCTGGAAAGAGCTTCTTCCAAAGACATCCTGGTAACAAAAAACGCAGATCTTACAGCTCCCTGTACTATAGCTACCGGAAGCCTGCGCCGTAAAGCGCAATGGTTACATCACTATCCTCATCATCAAGTAGTTGATCTGCGTGGAAACGTGAATACCAGATTACAAAAACTGTCAGAGAATAATTGGCAGGGAGCAATTTTTGCCAAAGCTGGTTTAGAGAGAATTGATGTGCTGCCCACAAACCATATTACCCTGGATTGGATGATTCCGGCACCGGCGCAAGGTGCAATGGTAATTGTTGCTTTAGAAAAAGATTCCTTTTGTAAAGAAGCTACTTCAAAATTGAATGATCGTGATTCTGAAGTTTGTACTCATGTAGAACGCCTATTTTTGCGTACACTGGAGGGCGGTTGTACGGCACCTATAGGTGCTTTCGCTAAAATTATTGACAACAGGCTGTATTTTAAAGGTGTTTTGTTTTCAATAGATGGAAAAACCAAGTTAGAGGTCGAAGAAGAAGCTGCTATTTCTAACCTCAACGGATTTGGAGAAGACTGTGCCAATAAAATTCTTGAAAATGGTGGTAGAGAACTAATGAAAAAGATCAAAGATGAACTCTAAAATTTCGTCAACGGTCCTCTCAACAAAATTGCTTTCACCTTCTCAAAAAGAGTTGTTGTTAAATGGCAATATTGCATTTGTAGAATACGATGCCATAGCCGTCGAATTTTTGAGCTTTAAATGGCCAAAAAACGCTAAAAATGTTATTTTTTCAAGCAAAAATGCCATAAAATCATTAAAAAGGAACGATTTCGCTTCAATTTTGGGTGAAATTGAAAATTGCTTTTGTGTAGGTGATTCAACAAAAGCTCTTTTAGAAAAAAATGGGCAAAAAGTAACAAAAATGTGCAAAAATGCATCAGAATTAGCAAATTTCATCAAAAAAAGCTATAAAAATGAATCATTTTACTTTTTTTGCGGAAACATGCGAAGAGATGAAATTCCTTCAATTTCAAAAGATTCAAAAAATACCGTTTTTGAAGTAAAAACATATAAAACTACGCTGAAGCCAGTCAAATTTGATCGAAAATTCGATGGAATTCTTTTTTTTAGCCCTAGTGGGGTACAAAGTTTTACCCAGGAGAATATCATTGATACTATTCCTGTTTTTTGTATTGGTGATACTACTGCTTCAGAAGCAAAAAAACATACGGAAAATGTGATCATTGCAAATACAACCTCTATAGAAAGTGTAATTGCTAAAGCTGTGAAAACTCTAAGAAATGACAAAAATTAAAAACGACCTTTTCCTTCGCGCCCTTCGAGGCGAAACTGTAAGCCGTCCTCCTGTATGGATGATGCGGCAAGCCGGACGTTATCTCCCGGAATTTATGGAGATCAAAGAAAAATATGATTTCTTTACACGCTGCCAGACGCCAGAATTGGCCAGTGAGATTACCGTACAACCTATTCGAAGGTATGGGATGGATGCTGCAATATTATTTAGTGATATCCTGGTAATTCCGCAGGCTATGAACATTCATGTTGAAATGAAACCCGGAATTGGCCCCTGGTTACCTCAACCCATTCGGTCTCAGAAAGACCTGGAAAGGGTGATCGTCCCGGATATTAACGATACACTGGGCTATGTGATGGAGGCTATAAAAATGACGAAAGAAAAACTGAACAATGAAATTCCTTTGATTGGTTTTGCCGGAAGCCCATGGACCATATTGTGCTACTGTGTACAGGGGCAAGGCAGCAAAAATTTCGATAAAGCTAAAGAGTTTTGTTTTACCCAGCCATTGGCTGCACATGAATTACTTCAGAAAATCACAGACACTACAATCCTGTATTTAAAAGAAAAAGTAAAGGCAGGGGTAAATGCTGTTCAGGTTTTTGATAGTTGGGGAGGAATGTTGTCTCCTGAAGATTATCAGGATTTTAGCTGGCAATATATTCAGCAAATTATAGATGCGCTTAAAGACGAAACCCATGTAATAGCTTTTGGTAAAGGATGTTGGTTTGCTTTAGATACTATGTCGAAAAGTGGCGCCTCTGCATTAGGAGTAGATTGGACCTGTTCCCCAAAAAATGCCCGTTATTTAACCGGAGGAAATATTACGCTACAAGGTAATTTTGATCCTACAAGATTATTTAGCCCTCCTTCAGAAATAAAAAAGATGGTGACGAAAATGATCAACGATTTTGGAAAAGACCGGTATATTGTAAATTTAGGTCACGGAATTTTACCTAATATCCCTCTGGAAAATGCCGGAGCATTTATTGAAGCCGTTAAGGAATATAAAGCATAAGTGTGAATATTTGGGCAAGGATAAAGCAAATGAGCTTAGGACAATTTTTTCGATTGTCTCTCCTATTTATTGGCAGGCCTTTATTGATCGTACCTACATTGCAAGCAACGAAACGCACCATGAAAATTTGTGATTCGCTATATGGCATAACACATCATAAAAGTAATAAAGCGAATGCTTTTCGACATGCATTGTGGAATTTTTTGATTTGCCAAAAAACAACAAAAATTGTCAAAAACAGCGCAAAATCGATTATTTGGACCCAAAAAGTGACAAATTTGTATGAAAAAGTGACAAAAAATGAGATTTTGGATGAAATAATGGACTTACACAATAATGCAATTGGAAGAAATGTATTTTTGCTTAAAAAAGAGCAAAATGAAGTCGAAATCGTTGATTTTTTACAAGAAATGCTTAAAAATGCCAAAAAAATCACCAAAATCAACGAAATTCCTACTACTGAGAATCAACTGGTTTATATTTTAGAATAATGTTGAAAAATATCTTAAAAGGCATACAAGCGTATGGAGGGACTTTCAAATTAATTTCCCAATTAGGATTGTGGAAATATTTTGGGATCCCTATGCTTATTAGTTTTTTAACTGCAGCCGTTATAGGTTTTATTGCCTGGGGGCTTTCCGGTACCATTGGTGGTTTTATTGCTAAGATCTGGTTCTGGGAATGGGGAGCGGAAACATTCAGGGTGATTAGCAATTTCATAGGTGCACTACTGGTAATAGCTGTCGGACTCATTTTGTACAAGCATATTGTCATGGCGCTTAGTGCCCCTTTTATGAGTCCAGTTTCAGAAAAGATCGAAGAACACCTAACCGGGAACAGCCATGAACACAGAAATACCACAAATGCAGCACAGCTATGGCGCGGTATTAGGATTAATGTTAGAAACCTAATGATGGAGCTTTTATTGACGATTCCTATCTTGATCATCGGTTTTATTCCTGTAATTGGTTTCATCTCTTCTGTCTTACTGTTTTTGGTCCAATCATATTATGCAGGCTTCGGAAACATGGATTATACGCTTGAAAGGCATTTTGAGGTAAGGGAAAGTGTTCAATTTGTGAAAAACAATCGCGGGGTCGCTATAGGAAATGGAATAGTGTTTATGTTAATGTTACTAATTCCGGTAATTGGGATCATACTGGTATTGCCACTTTCGGTAACAGCGGCAAGTACCGAAACCATTCGAATTTTAAAACCCCCGGGGCAGATAACCGGTACGGAAAAAGCTCAAATTACGAATTAAAAAGCCCTATTTGCGGGAAAACATATGAAAGAAAAATTTGTATCCTATATACGCACACTTCAAAACACTATTTGTAGTGCTCTTGAAGAAACCGACGGTAAAGCTATATTCAAAGAGGACCTATGGAAACGGCCGGAAGGAGGTGGTGGACGTAGCCGGGTGATCGAGAACGGAGCTGTTTTTGAAAAAGGAGGTGTAAACATAAGTGAAGTTCATGGGAAACTGCCGGAATCCATGCAACAGTATTTTGGCGTGCAAAACGCCGACTTTTTTGCCTGCGGATTAAGCCTGGTATTACACCCTAAAAACCCCTTTGTCCCCACAGTACATGCTAATTGGCGTTATTTTGAAATGTATAACCCTGATGGTGAAATTGTTACTCAATGGTTTGGCGGAGGGCAGGATCTTACACCTTATTATTTGTTTGAAGAAGACGCAACACATTTCCACCAGGTATGTAAAACTGCCTGTGATGCGCATAACCCGGATTTTTATCCGCAATATAAAGAGCGTTGTGACAACTACTTTTACAATTCGCACCGTAATGAAGCAAGAGGGATTGGTGGTTTATTTTTCGACTATTTAAAGAAAACCGAAGAAATGTCGATGCAGGACTGGTATAATTTTGTTACTACTGTAGGAGACAGTTTTTTAAATGCTTACCTGCCTATTGTTAAAAGCAGAAAAAATATTCCTTATACCGAGGACCACCGTAGCTGGCAGGAGATTCGCCGTGGACGTTACGTAGAATTTAATCTTGTACACGACAAAGGAACGCTTTTTGGCTTAAGGACCAACGGACGGATTGAAAGTATATTGATGAGCCTGCCTCCTGTAGTACAATGGAAATATGATCACCATCCGGAACCCGGAAGTGAAGAGGAAAAATTACTCAAAGTATTAAAAGAACCTAAAGACTGGCTTTAAACTTAAGACTATGTACCCATTAAGAAGAAACCGAAGATTACGAAGCTCCGAAGCTATTCGAAGCCTGGTTCGGGAAACTATTGTTACACCCAATGATTTTCTCGTTCCGTTATTTGTTGTAGAAGGCAAAGGTATTAAAGAAGAAATTCCTTCCATGCCAAACTATTATCGTTATAGCCTGGACCTGCTTTCCGAAGAAGTGAAAGAATTATGGTCGCTTGGATTGAAATCTGTACTGTTATTTGTAAAAGTACCGGATAATTTGAAAGACAATACAGGTAAAGAAGCCTTAAATCCCGAAGGTTTAATGCAACGTGCTGTTACAACAGTGAAGAATGCTGTTCCGGAAATGCTGGTAATGACCGATGTGGCCCTCGACCCCTATTCAAGCTATGGCCATGACGGTATTGTTTCAGAAGGAAAGATAATAAATGATGCCACCACCGCTGTTTTAGCTGAAATGTCCTTGTCTCACGCCAAGGCCGGTGCCGATTTTGTGGCTCCCAGCGATATGATGGATGGTCGTATTCTTGAAATTAGATCGTTATTTGAAGACGAGGGCTTTCACGATACGGGAATTATGAGTTACAGTGCAAAGTATGCTTCGGCATTTTATGGGCCATTCCGTGATGCTTTGGATTCTGCCCCCGGGTTTGGCGATAAAAAAACATACCAAATGGACTTTGGCAACCGGGAAGAGGCCATCAAAGAAACATGTATGGATATTGAAGAAGGCGCTGATATTGTAATGGTAAAACCGGGGCTATGCTATTTGGATATTGTACGGGATGTCCGTAATGCGGTAGACGTACCTGTAGCTGTTTATCAAGTAAGTGGAGAATATGCAATGTTGAAAGCTGCTGCTGAAAAAGGCTGGTTGGACCACGATGCTGTAATGCTTGAACAAGTTACAGCCATGAAAAGAGCCGGTGCACATATTATTGCCAGTTATTTTGCTAAGGATGTGGTAAGATTGATTTCGTAACTTTGAAACTATGAAAAACCTATTTTTATACTGTTTTCTTTTTTGCCTTACAACTACTATAATGGCACAACAATCTACTGTAAAAACTGCTTTTTTGGAAAAATGGGAAAACTCTAAGAAGTACCTGCTGGAATTTGCAGAAGCCATGCCCGAAGAACATTACGGCTTCAGGCCCACGGAACAACAAATGAGCTTTAAAGAACAACTCATCCATATAAAAGGAAATATGGATTGGCTGAGTACGAGTTATTTTACCGAAACCGAATTCAAAAGAACAAAAACCGAACTTCCGGATACTAAAGCCGAAACCATTGCAGTGGTCACTGCGGCATTTGACGCTACGTCAGAAATTATTAAAAATACTCCTGAAGCACAATTTACCGAAACAGTGGAGTTTTTTAGCGGACCCAAAAGTAAATTACAAATATTGAACCTGTTACAGGACCATGTTACCCACCACCGTGGACAATTGGTAGTATATCTTAACCTTACTAATGTAGAGCTACCCAAATATGTAGGGTGGTAATGGCAAGGTGATAAGAATATAGTGAAGAATATACCACGGGAAAAGATTATAAATCTTTAATTTAGTAGAAACTTTTACTCATAGAATGGCCTTATTAATTGTCTACGCACTTGTTTCCATCTTTTTTTCTTTCCTCTGCTCTATTTTGGAAGCTGCCTTATTGAGCTTCACTCCCACCTATATAGAAATGAAAATTCAGGAAGGAAAGAAATATGCTCAAACCCTAGCCAATTACAAAAAAGATATTGACAAACCCCTGATAGCCATCCTCACGCTGAATACCATTGCGCATACTGTAGGTGCCATATTGGTAGGGGTACAGGCAGAAAAACTTCCTTATAAAGTAGAGGTTTTGGGAGTAAATATCGTTGGGATCGTTTCGGCAATTATGACTTTACTCATACTGATAGTTTCCGAAATAATTCCCAAAACAATTGGAGCCACTTATTGGAAAAGTTTGGGCTCATTTACCGCGTTGTTCCTTCAGATCATCATTTTTCCGTTAAAATATACAGGTATCCTATGGCTATTACTTTTAACAACAAAACTTATTGGTAAATCCGCCCATGTTAGTACAATGAGTAGAGAGGAGTTTTTGGCCATTACAGATGCTGCCGAGCAAGAAGGAGTGTTTGAAGAAAACGAAAGTGCAGTGATAAAGAATCTCCTTATTTTCAAATCGGTTACAGCAAAAAACGTAATGACTCCTTTTTCGGTTGTGACCAGTGAAGATGAAACCATAACCCTTTCCGAATTCTACGAAAAGAATAAGAATTTACGTTTTTCACGAATTCCTGTATTCAAAGAGAAAAGTCATAACATAACTGGATTTGTTTTAAAAGATGATCTGTTAGAAGAAATAGTAGAAGAGCATGGAAACAAACCGCTAAGTGATCTTAAGCGGGAAATGACCATAGTACAGGATGACACACCTATTCCTACGCTATTCGATACTTTTATAAATCAACGGGCACATATCGCTTTGGTGGTTGATGAATACGGTAACACCACAGGAATTGTAACAATGGAAGATATTATTGAGACCTTATTAGGCCTCGAAATTATGGATGAAAGTGATGCCATAGAAGACATGCAGGCACAGGCCCGAAAAAATTGGGAGCGTAGGGCCAGGCGCATGGGAATTGAACTACAGAATACAAATGAAGAAAAAAATGAGGAATGAAAAAAGCGTATCTAAATAGCCCTATTGGGATATTGGAATTACAAGGAGATGCTTCGGGATTGGCGTCTGTATTATTTGTGGAAAATATTTCGGAAAGTGAAGCTTTTGAGGTCCCTCATGAACTAAAAGATGCTGCTTCGCAGCTCACCCAATATTTTGAAGGGCAACGCACCACTTTTGACCTTCTGCTTTCACCACATGGAACCGAT
>JANQOS010000135.1 GCA_028285705.1 Altibacter sp. | reverse complement strand
TGGAGGGTATTTTAGAAGTTTGATTATAAAGAGTCTATTTAGAAGTCATACTTTCTTTCCAGGGCATACCGGAGTAGTTCACCTTTACCCGAGAGTCCCAGTTTTCGGATCATATTCTTACGATGTTTTTCCACGGTAGAGACTGCTGTAAAACGCACTGCGGCTATTTCACTGGTAGATTTTCCCTGCCCGATCAGGTTTAAGATCTCACGTTCACTTTTGGAAAGGATAGGCTTTTTAGCCGTAGTGGCCGTATTGTCTTTTACCGATGAGATGTCCAGCGCCGAATCGAAAAATTCTTCTCCTTTTACAACTGCATGTATGGCATGTAAAACTTCTTCCAAAGCGGAATTCTTCAGCAAATATCCCGAAGCTCCGGCTGCGATCATTTGCGAAACAGCAGCATCCTGGTCGAACATGGTAAAAGCGATCACCTTGGTATCCGGAAATTCCTTTTTTATGAGTTTGGTGGCAGCAATACCATCGATCTTGGGCATTTTGATATCGGTAAGTACAACCTTAGGTTGTTTCTTTCTAACGATCTCCAGAAGTGCTTCACCATCATTTGCCATCCCTACAATAGAAATATCTTCCTCGTATTCCAGTAATAAATTAATACCATCTACGAGCGATTGATGATCTTCGGCTATGGCTAAGGTTATCATAAGGGTATATCTATTAGAACGGAGGCTCCTTTGTTAGGAGTAGAGTCTACTTCCATGGTTCCTTCCAGATGTTCAATTCTTCTTTCGATTCCCGAGAGGCCCATACCATCCTTTTGCTGAATGTTTTTAGCATCAAAGCCTACTCCGTTATCTTCCACAATAATACTCAGGGAATCATCATGCTGTGTAATGGAAATACTTGCTTCGGAGGCATTCGCGTGTTTTATTACATTGGTCACCAGTTCCTGAATAATTCTGAAGATAGCTATTTCCAATGAATTTTCTAAGCGTTCATCCAACCCAAAGCTCTGAACATCCACCTTTAAATCATTGACCCCCGAAGCATTTTTTGCAAGTTTCTCAATAGCAGGTAGCAATCCGTTCTTAGCGATGACACCGCTGTTCTTTAAGTGTGCCATGGAACGAACTTCATCGTATGCCTGGTTAAGAAGCTCTTCGGTACTTGTAAATAGCGTATCAAGATCATCCGCTTTCTTATGATTTACCTGTAAATGACTAAACTGTAACTTGGCAGCTGCTAAAGTTGCTCCTACGCTATCGTGAAGGTCACCGGCAAGGCGTTGTCTTTCTTTTTCCTGCCCGGAGATCATAGCATCTATAGTAGTAAGCTCCTGTTCCTTAAGGATCTTCTCCGTTTTCCGAATCTCTATTTCCCGTTCTTGTTCTGCAATACGTTGCTTCCGTTTGGTGTTTTTATAGATAAGAAAAGCAAAAATACCAACTGCCAATAAGCCACCTCCAAGGCCAATGGCAATGGTTTCATTTTGCCTTCTTTTAGCTTCACTTTCCAGATTGTCCGCCCGCAATTTTTCGTTGTCAAACTGTTCTTTTATTTCAGAAATACTAATATTCTGTTGGGTTTCATTAATACTGTCTTTCAGTTTAATTAATTTGTCCGCATAGTGATAGGCATTACTGTAATCTTTATTTTTCCTATATGAGTCACTAAGGTTTTCGTATAATATCTTACGTGTTTTTTTGTCATATACATTCAGGTTTATTGCCTCAGCCTTTTTATAATATTTAATTGCTTCGGAATAATCTTCCTTTAATTTATATGCTTGCCCCTGATTGTTATAGTTTACAAAAAGAAAATGTGTATTGTTGATCTTTTTTAAGGAAGGTAAGATACTCTTTAGATAATATAGTGCTGAATCAGGTTGTTTTGTAATAGTATTATAGGCAGTTGCTATATTCATTTTTACTAAAGCTATCCTTACAGTATCTTTGATTTTTGCAAGCTCCGTTATAGCCTTATTATAGCTTAACAAGGTTTTTTTTAAATTATCATCCTGATTATAAATATCTCCAATCTTTACATAAGCTCGTGCGAGATATAAAGGCTCTTCTGTCTTTTTAGCATATTCAATATATTTATCAAGATAGGATAGGGGGTTGGTTTTTAGATTTTTTTGATGCTTTAAGAGATCATAAATTTCATAATTGACATCTGCTACATCTTTTAAACTATCTATGGAAAGAAATTCTTTTTCAGAGGTTAGAAATTCTTTAAAAGCTTTATTATGCAAATCCTGCCGTTTATAGATAAAACCTTGATAATAGTGATATAACCCAGTTTCGTAAGGGTTAGTTAATTTAGGTTTGAGATCTTCCAGAACTATTATAGCAGAGTCGAGTTTTGCTTGATCAATAAGTTCATTTACCTTATTAAAATCAACATTCTGTGAAACACAAAAACCAGTAATAAAGAATATTACTGGTAAAAGTAACGTCTGGATATGTATTCTTCTTTTTATCAAATACTTACAATAATGCTTCCATCTTTGTCTTCGGGAATTGAAGTATAACCAGTTTTTGGGCAATGTTCAAAATCTGAAACTTTATCACTAACATTAACAGAGGGAAAAATTATACTCATATTGCTTAAAATTAAATTACATGAGTCTACCGTTGGGTACGTTGGGATTTCTATGTAGTAAGGGCCAGTTTTTGGTTTGTTAACTTTGAGAAAATTATATTGCAAATAATAGACTTTATTAACTTTATTGATTAGGTTACAACAAATAAAGGCGCTATATAAATCATAACCATATTTTGCAGGATCACCATTTTTTACAGTAAGAACAATTTTTTCAACATGCCCTTGGTGACCCGTCCGGAAATGAAATTTAGCATTTGCTGTAAAAAATGGTACTTTTTCATTTGTCGCAAAGGATACAAGTTCATGAGTACTAGGGTCAGCTAGCTCTAAAGTGGCAAACTTTAAGTCTTTAATTTTTATTTGTTTCATAATTTAAATTTTTAATATTAGTAAAATGAATCGAAATGTATACTTGGCATTAAAGTTCCATTTTGGATATGCGGCTTTATTTCTTTGGTTAGTAGTCTGTTCAGAGGATTAGCAATAGATATATAATCTTCTTCTCTGTCTTTAGCAAATAATAACCCAACGACGTCTCTTTCTTTCTCTATAGAACCTTCAACTACTAAAGTTCCAGAATCCCCAGGCTGAGCTCTCAAATCTTTTAAAAATATTTGGTTAATACGCCATTTGTTTTCAACAAACGCGTGTGCTTGTGTAGAATAAACCTGGCCATAACTATAACCGGATCTGCCGCCAGTCATTGAAATGTTTTTGTTCTGATTTGGAGTTATAGTTAATGTGCCAAAATCATAATTGAAAGTATCAGAAATTTTCTCACATAAAGCATCACAGGTAACTTTTGCAAGAGCAATGTCATAGTAATTATTGAATAATCCCCAATATACTTCTCCTATTTTAATATCTGTTGAATAATCAAATACTGAATAACCTAATTTGGTAAAGTCATTAAATAAAACATGGAAATTTGACAGAATAAATAAATCATTTTTATCCTTTAATTTAACAAAAGAACCTAGAGTTCCACGTTCGAAACCATTCCCTTGGGAATATATTGTTGATCCTGCTTTTAGGGTTTGCTTTTTAGTATTACTAGCTGTATTAGTTAGCGCCTCAAAGTCCGTTTCATTTTCTTTAAACTCTGAACCAATGGCTGGTATTTCAAAAAATTCTAATACTTGAAAAAACTCAAATAGAGAATTTTGTACTTCTTCAGCACAACTCTTAACTTTCATTAAAGAAATATTATTCTTGTTAAAACCGAATTCAAGATAATAAAGCCCATTTGATTTTTCTCGTAATGCTAGATACTTCAGTTTATTAAAACGATCACCTCCTAGGATTAAAATTTTTCCTATTTGATTCATAATAATATTTTCAATTTTGAAGTCCATTTTAATTAGTCGTTTTAAGAACTATTAGATTGTGTTACCCAATCGGGTTAAACAAATACACCAATACAAAAACGGCAATGGCTCCGGAAGCAGTGATGGTGGGTTCTTTTTCTGCCAGCGTCATTTTAATGGGTTTTTGTTTTTCATCAGACAGCATGTTCACACCCTGTCCATCCGAGGTATAATTTACATGTAGCATCCCAGGAATGGAAATACTGATGGAAGCAGCAGCTAGGGCTGTCAATACTCTATAGAACCAAAACTCGGCACTATCCATACTAAAATTATTCTTTGATACTACGATCATGATGACTGCAAAGGCGACAATTCCAAATAGGAACATAAGTCCGGGTGAATTTTTCATAATTAAAAAATTTGATTAGACAATTTTATACTAAAACAAAAGGGGAGACCATACCCAATACCGGGTATTTTGCAACAAGATAGAATGATAAAAAGAAAATTAAAAATTGTTTTTAAAACAAATTTTCAGTATATAGAGGTTTGATTATTAGTGCTTTAGTAGTGCCTTAATCAAAACAAGTAAGCCTACAAAGATCAAAAAGCCTATCAAGATCCAAAAACTTCCTTTGTAGTATTTTTTGTGAAGTTTTTTATCCCTTCGGTAGCTAAACACCATCAAAACGATAAAGGCTATTAGAAAACAGACCGCAAAAATTAATTGATTGGTACTAAACATAAATTTGTAGTTTTACGCCTGTAAATTTACGCTTTTTAAAACGGTTATTATTTAATATTTTTTGGTTTTAAAGTGGAGGCGTATAGCTTGAGACTGGAAGCTGGGAGTTTAAGGCTTAACGATCTCTACAAACAAATCAACAACATAATAGATCAACTATGAAAAACAAAATTGCTGCTGTACATGAATTTCACAAAGCTTTTGGACTGGGAATAAAAGAAACGCCTACTGCCGAGCTTGGAGAAGCTAAAAATCTGTTACGATACAAGCTTATGCGAGAAGAAAATGAAGAATACCTGGAAGCAGCAAATAATAATGATCTTGTTGAAGTTGCCGATGCATTGGGGGATATGCTCTATATTCTATGTGGTACCATTATAGAACATGGTATGCAGGATAAAATAGAAGAAGTGTTCAATGAAATACAGCGGAGTAATATGAGTAAGCTGGGGGCTGACGGCAGACCCATCTACCGTGAAGACGGAAAAGTATTAAAGGGCCCTAATTACTTTAAACCCGACATACAGGCGATCTTAGAATCTTAAATTTTGTAGGGAAGCAGGAAATCTAAAGTTCGTAGCGCCATTCAAACGGATCTTCAGCACGATTGTACTGTATATCCATTAATTCTTTTTTAAATCTGGCAGCATAACTGTCATCATTAGCGGGAAGTTCATAGATTTCTTCCTGGTATCCGAATGCACTTACCGGGCTTATAACAGCAGCAGTACCGGCACCAAAGATTTCTTTCAGGCTACCATTGTTAGAAGCGGTTAATAGTTCAGAAACCTGTATTTTTCGGATATCAACAGGGATACCGTTACGTTTTGCAAGGTCGATCACACTTTTTCGGGTGACCCCATCCAGAATTCTATCACTTATAGGAGCAGTAATTAACGTATCATTTATCCTGAAAAAGACATTCATGGTGCCCGCTTCTTCCAAATACTTATGTTCATTGGAATCTGTCCAGATCACCTGCTGAAATCCTTTTTCACGCGCTAGGTTAGTTGGATAGAACTGTGCTCCGTAGTTTCCGGCTGCTTTTGCAAAACCAACGCCTCCATCTGCGGAACGGCTGTATGTTTCGGCAATGACCACTTTTACATCTCCGGAATAGTAAGCATTTACGGGAGACAGTAAGATCATAAACTTATATTCACTGGAAGGAGAAGCAGAGACTCCAGCTTCCGTAGCCATTGCAAAAGGCCTGATGTAAAGTGAGTTTCCAACACCCGGTTTTACCCAATCCCTGTCCAGTTCTATAAGCTTGTGTAAAGCTTCAAAAAACAGATTCCTTGGAAATTCAGGAATTGCCATTCGCGCGGAAGACTTGTTGATACGTTTAAAATTTTCTTCCGGGCGAAAAAGAAATACTCTTCCGCTTTCATCCTTATAAGCTTTCATTCCTTCAAAAACAGCTTGGCCGTAATGAAATACCTTTGCGGCAGGAGATATGGTCAATGGCCCATATGGCCTGATGGTAGGATTTTGCCATTCACCGTCCTTAAAATCACACTCGAACATATGATCTGTAAAAGATTTTCCGAAAACAAGATTATCAAAATCAACTTCATTTATTCTAGTTGCTTCGGCTCTTTTTACAGAAATTTTGTCTTGGGCGATGTAATTCATGAATATAGTGGGTTTAGACTGCAAAATTATACAAAAAATAGGGCATAAAAAACCTAAAATTTTAATAAAATTGCAGTATCTTAATAGACAATTAAATTCTGAAAAACTTACGATGAAAAAAATATTTTTTATAGTTCTACTCAGCCTGATAGTGGTAAGCTGTAATGAAGGCAAAAAGAAAGAAAGTCCTGTTGTTGAAGCCGAAGAAATGGAGATCGCATATCAATCCTTTGGAGAAGAAATCAATGATGAAGGAGTGCTTTCCAAACCCGAAATAATTGAAAAATATAAGAACCTGAAACCGGGAGATACCGTTGCAGTAAAATTCACTTCCGAAGTAAAGGAAGTATGCCAAAATAAAGGTTGCTGGATGCGTATGGATATGGGAGAAGAAGAAGCGATGGTCAAGTTTAAAGATTATGCCTTTTTTATGCCAAAAGATATCGCCGGTCAGGAAGTGATAGTGGACGGAATGGCTTTTGTAGAAGAGATGAGTGTTGAGGACCAGCGGCATTATGCCGAAGATGCCGGTAAGACCCAAGAAGAAATTGAGGCCATTACCGAACCTAAAAGAACACTCTCTTTTGTTTCATCGGGAGTCCTCATTCCTGAAAAACAGTAAATTTTGAAACGAGAATTCCTTACTACCGCAGATGGGTCTGTTACAATCCATTTGCCGGAGTGGAATGAACAATACCATTCTAAACATGGCGCCATAGCTGAAGCGCAGCACGTTTTCATAAAAACAGGCTTGCATTATTTTGTTTCAGGGTATGACGATAGACCTGTTTCGATACTCGAAATAGGATTTGGCACCGGTTTAAATGCTTTTCTTACTTCCCTGGAAGCCGAAAGAAAAAATTTTCAGGTCGAATACACAGGAATTGAAGCCTATCCGGTTGAAGTTTCAGAGGTTTTAAAGCTTAATTACCCTCAAATGCTCCATGCTTCAGAAAAACACTTTTTGAAACTTCATGAAACCAAATGGGAAACGATGTCGAAGATCACTCCCAATTTTCGATTGGCCAAACGCAAACGGTTTTTTTCAGAAATAGAATACGCAAAAACTTTCAATATCATTTACTTTGATGCTTTTGGAGCACGGGTGCAACCGGACCTCTGGACAGAAGAAATTTTCAGAAAAATGTTCAATGCGCTCAACAATAATGGTGTTTTGGTTACGTATTCGGCAAAAGGAAGTGTTCGTCGTGCCATGCAGGCAGTTGGATTTACCGTAGAACGGCTCCCCGGACCTCCTGGTAAACGTGAAATGCTAAGGGCTGTTAAGAAGGATTAGCATTCGAGTTTTTTTCAAATGCTAAGGGCTGTTAAGAGGGATTAGCATTCGAGTTTTTCTCAAATGCCAAGAACTCTTAAAGAGGGTTAATGAAATATTTGTTCCTTTTGTAAAGACTATTATGAAGATATTGATTACCGGCGCTACCGGGCTTATAGGTAGCAAATTGACAAAGAAATGTATTGAAGAAGGCATTACGGTCCACTATTTTACAACACGCAAGGAAAAAATAGAAACTGGTCCTGCTTATAGAGGGTTTTACTGGAATCCTCAAAACAATGAAATTGACAAAGAAGCTTTCAAAGGAGTTTCTGTAATTGTGAACCTGGTGGGAGCAACGGTGTCCAAGCGTTGGACAAAAAGCTATAAAAAAGTAATTCTGGATAGTAGGATACAAACAGCAAATCTCATTTATAAAACACTTGAAAGTATAGAACACGATGTGAAACATTTCATATCTGCCAGTGGTATTAGCATCTATCCCAATTCAAGGACAAAACAATATACAGAAGAAAGCAATGAAATTGATACTGCATTCCTGGCTGAAGTAGTAATTGCCTGGGAAGCAGTTGCAGATAGGTTTAAAAACCTGGATATAGAAGTCTCGAAAGTAAGAACGGGTATTGTATTGGCTGCCGGAGGCGGGGCATTGCCTAAAATTGTAAAGCCTGTGAAAATAGGATTGGGGGCTCCTTTAGGAAGCGGAAACCAATGGCAGTCCTGGATACATGTAGATGATATTGCCGGAATCTATTATCATATTTTAAAGAATGGATTGGAAGGTGTTTATAATGCCGTAGCACCTAATCCCGTTACGAATAAGGAATTGACCAGACAGATAGCCCGACGCCTTAATAGACCTTTGTGGTTGCCTAATATACACGGATTTGCATTAAAATTGTTATTGGGAGAAATGGCGGAGATCGTTGTAGAGGGCCAGTGGGCCAGTTCTCAAAAAATTGAAGAAAGCAGATATGTTTTTAAGTACTATAATATTAAAGCTGCACTTGAAGACCTATTGTAAAGATATGGGGCGGCCAATGGCCGCCCCATAAATTATATTCTGGCTTTTAACTTAAGATGTCTTAGCAACCAAAGAAACGGTTAACTCGATATCATCATTGATGAATTTATCTCCCAGGTCACCAAAAATAGTTCTGGAACCATAATTAACATCCCACTTGGTCCTGTCAATTTCAAAAGGCTCGCTTTGTAGCTTTAATGCATTTTCTTCCACCGAAACGGCGGCTGGAAACTCTATGGCATTTGTTTTGCCCTTAATAGTCAGATTTCCGCTAACCATTGTTTTTCCTTCTTTTTCTGAAATACCTGTTAATTCAAAAACAGCTTCTGGGTATTTAGTAACATTGAAAAAATGCCCTTCTTTCCCTTCAACAGTTCCTTTAAGATGCGCTTCCAGTTTTTCTTTTAGATCCCCATCCAGGTCAAGGCAGGTAATAGAATTCATATCAATAGCGAAGTTTCCGGCTTCAATTACTCCTTCTGCTACAGCAAGTGTTCCCGAAGCAAGTTTTATTGTACCATTGTGAGATCCGGTTGGCTTTTCTCCCTTCCATAAAATTTGTGACTCTTCCACATTTATACTATAGTCCATAGCTGTTTCAGTGGCTTTTGCCACCTCTTGCGCTTCACCGGCAGTAGCGTTACTTTTCTCCTTACAAGCGACAAATCCCGCAAATACAAATGCAGTTAGAGCAATATTCAATACAATTCTTTTCATTAATTCATTTGTTTTTATAGTTAAAGGCACAAAAATATTTATAAGTCAAATGATTTCTTCTTAAATATATATTAAAATAATGTAGTGACATTTTGACATTTTATAAGAAATGGCAGTACTTTTGCTCCCTTGAGAGAAAACAGAAAAGAAACTCATTTATGAGCAAAAAAAATAAGACCAAAGAAGTAATTATCGAAGAGGAAGTACAAACGAAAGAGCAAGCTACCTCTGAAAAAGCTACTGAAAAAAAGGACAAAAAAGAAGATCCGCTAGCGCAGTTACAGGCCGAACTGGAAACAGAGAAAGACCGTTACTTGCGTCTTTTTGCTGAGTTCGAAAATTATAAAAAACGTACCGGGCGTGAGCGTATCGAATTGTTTAAGACCGCAAGTGAGGACGTAATGGTATCATTGCTTCCGGTGCTGGATGATTTTGACAGAGCATTGAAAGAGATCGAAAAATCTGATGACGATAATTTATTTAAAGGCGTAGAGTTGATAAGCAACAAATTTAGAGAGACACTTCGTACCAAGGGTTTAGAACCTATAGGGACAAAAGAAGGTGATGTTTTTGATGCGGAGATCCACGAAGCGGTAACACAAATTCCTGCGCCTTCTAAGAAACTAAAGGGGAAGGTCATAGATGTGATTGAAAAGGGATACACATTGGGCGAAAAAATTATTCGCTATCCTAAGGTAGTTATAGGACAATAATATGAAGCAAGACTTTTACGAAATATTAGGCATCTCTAAAGATGCTTCGGCGGCAGAAATTAAAAAAGCATATCGTAAAAAGGCAATTGAATACCATCCTGATAAAAATCCGGGTGATGCAAAGGCCGAAGAGATGTTTAAAAAAGCAGCTGAAGCTTATGAAGTTCTAAGTGATCCCGATAAAAAGGCCCGCTATGATCAGTTTGGTCATCAAGCATTTGAAGGCGGAGGCTTTGGTGGCGGAGGCGGTATGAACATGGAAGATATCTTTAGCCAGTTTGGAGATATTTTTGGAGGTGCTTTTGGTGGTGGAGGCTTTAGTGGTTTTAGCGGTTTTGGCGGAGGTGGCCGTCGTTCTGTTAAGGGCAGTAACCTTCGTATTCGTGTACAGCTATCACTGGAAGAAATAGCGAAAGGTGTTGAGAAGAAGATAAAAGTAAAACGCAAGAAAGTTGCACAGGGAACCACATATACTACCTGTGGAACGTGTAATGGTCATGGGCAGGTAACACGTATTCAAAATACAATTTTGGGGCGCATGCAAACCTCTGCAACCTGTACTACTTGTGGTGGAAGCGGACAAATAATCGATAAAAAACCTGCCAATGCAGATGCACAGGGCATGTTGGTCACCGAGGAGACAGTTTCTATTAAGATACCTGCCGGTGTGGTAGATGGAATGCAGTTGAAAGTTTCAGGGAAAGGAAATGATGCGCCTGGTAACGGAATTGCAGGAGATCTCCTGGTCGCAATTGAAGAAAAGCCTCATCCAACCCTACAACGGGAAGGGGATAACTTGCACTACGATCTGTATGTGAGTTTTTCTGAAGCTGCTTTGGGGACATCAAAAGAAATTGATACGGTAACTGGTAAGGTTCGTATTAAGATTGAATCCGGAACACAAAGTGGAAAAATACTGCGCCTGCGAAATAAAGGAATACCAAGCATAAATGGATATGGTACCGGGGACTTGTTGGTACATATAAACGTATGGACGCCAAAATCGCTTAGTAAAGAACAAAAAGAATTTTTTGAAAGAATGATGAGTGATGATCATTTTCATCCCAGACCGGAAAAAGAGGACAAATCCTTTTTTGAAAAAGTGAAAGATATGTTTTCTTAAATATAAGTTAATATTCAAATTATTTTATATATATTTGAACATCGCTGAAACTAATGGCGATAATTTTTCTTTTTCATAGCAATTTTTTTCCCACCCTTCATTTATTTGAGGGTGGGTTTTGTTTTATTGGATATTTTTTAATTGTAGTGTAACAAACTCCTTTAATAGCTTACAAACTATTTGAAATACACTTAATACCTATATTGCCTTATATGCAAATCAGTATTTTTACAAAACCTTACTTCTAACCATGGAAAAACTCTTAGTAGCTCAAAATGTTTCCAAGTCTTTTGGTAATTATAAAGCTTTAAACGATATCTCAATTGAAGTACCTAAAGGAAGCATTTTTGGACTTTTAGGGCCTAATGGTGCGGGTAAAACCACTTTTATCCGAATTATCAACCAGATCACCATGCCAGATACCGGTGAGGTGATCCTTGATGGCGAGCCTCTGCAACCTGAACATATTCAACACATTGGTTATTTACCGGAAGAACGTGGCTTGTACAAGTCCATGAAAGTGGGAGAACAGGCACTCTACCTCGCCCAGCTAAAAGGTCTTTCAAAGCAAGAAGCAAAGAAGCGCCTGAAATATTGGTTTGAAAGATTGGAAATAGGAGATTGGTGGAACAAAAAAATACAGGAATTATCTAAGGGGATGGCACAAAAAATACAATTTGTTGTAACCGTATTGCACCAGCCTAAACTTCTTATTTTTGATGAACCTTTTAGCGGATTTGATCCTATTAATGCTAATCTCATAAAAGATGAGATCTTAAAGCTTAGAGAAGACGGAGCCACAGTTATCTTTTCTACACATCGAATGGAATCTGTTGAAGAGATGTGTGATCATATAGCACTTATACATGAATCCAATAAGATACTTGACGGAAAACTTATAGATATAAAACGCGCTTATAAATCTAACACCTACGAAGTTGGCCTGCACACTTCAGATCAAGAAAAGGTGACTGCGGCATTGCATGAGAAGTTTGAAGTATTTCCGGCATCATTTAAAAGTATAAACAACGAACTTCAATATAAGATTAAAGTTTCAGAAGCAGCATCTGCTAACGACTTGGTGAGTTATTTGACTACACAAGGGGAACTCACTCATTTTGTGGAAGTGATCCCATCGGCAAATGATATTTTTATTGAAACTGTTCAAAACAATTAATTGTAAGGTATGAACCATCTTTCCCTCATTATAAAAAGAGAATATTTAAACAAAGTGCGCAACAAATCGTTCATTATTATGACGTTTTTAAGTCCTTTGATCATGGTTGGGATATTTACTTTGGTAGCCTATTTGTCCCAACTTAACAACGATAAAGAAAGAACAGTTTCGATCCTGGATGAAAGTGGTTTGTTTATCGATCAGTTTGAGAACTCTCAAGGCCTTCAATACAAGATGCTTACAGATATATCACTTTCAGAAGCAAAAACTGTTGCCCAGGAAAGCGAAAATTACGGTTTATTGTATATTCCCAAAACAGAAGATATTGAAGGACTTTCAAAAGCCATTACCTTCTATTCTGAAGACTCTCCGTCGCTTATTGTAATGGATGATATCGAAGAAGCTATCGAAGAAAAAGCAAATGCGTTGAAGCTTCTTGAAGCAGGAATTGATGCTCAAGCCATTAAAGAACTTCGTATTGAGATAGATACTAACCTTGAAACTTTTAAGGGTGAGGAAACTTCAAAATTAGGTTCCGGGCTAAAACTTGCTTTTGGTGGCGCTGCGGGATATTTATTATTCATGTTCATCATCATTTATGGAAACATGATCATGCGCAGTGTAATTGAAGAAAAGACAAGCCGAATTATAGAAGTGATCATTTCTTCGGTAAAACCCGTAAAACTTTTATTAGGAAAGATATTTGGAACTTCATTGGCAGGAATCACTCAATTTTTGGCCTGGGTAATTTTAATAGGCGTTTTAAGTACCGTAGTGACTTCTATTTTTGGTATTGATCCTGCTGCAGTTCCTAGCCCGCAACAGGAAATGTTGGAAAGCGGTAGTGGAGAAATGGAAAATATATTTCAGGATATCATGCTTGAAATAGGGAACCTGCCTCTTGCGAATCTGGTTATAATGTTCATCTTCTTCTTCATTGGCGGATATCTATTGTATGCATCGTTATATGCTGCAATAGGAGCGGCAGTAGATAGTGAAACAGATACACAACAGTTTATGTTACCTATCTTAATGCCTTTGATCCTGGCAGTGTACGTAGGCTTTTTCACAGTTATTGATAATCCCCACGGTACGGTTTCTCAGGTGTTCTCATATATACCCTTCACGTCTCCGGTAGTTATGCTTATGCGAATTCCATTTGGAGTACCGGTTTGGCAACAAATTCTTTCAGTTGTCATTTTATTTGCTACATTTATCGGGACGGTTTGGTTTGCTGCAAAAATATACCGTGTAGGTATTTTAATGTACGGTAAGAAACCAAGCTATAAGGAGATCATAAAATGGCTTAAGTATTAACAAAGGTGCAGGAAGAAAAAGTAACAGAAAAGATTGCAGATGTTGTAAAAGACGATATTTGGGGTACCATACAAGAGGCTCTCAATTGGGGATTTCATTTTGGTAAAGATGAAAACCAGATTCATATTACTGTTGGCTTGGTACTACTTATTGTTGTTTCCTTTGTTATTGCCAGTTTTCTGTTGAAATGGATTCGTTTGTTTTTCACCCGAAAAATGGAGGAAACAGATAAACTTAAGTTCATTAGTGTATTTAAGTTCATAAAATATGTTGTCTACATCATAGTTGTTTTTGCAGTACTAAGTTTTGCAGGGATAAACATAACTCCGTTTTTAGCAGCTTCTGCTGCATTACTTGTTGGAGTGGGACTGGCACTACAGGAACTCTTTCAGGATGTTATTGGAGGTATCTTCATTATTATTGATAAGTCTCTCCTGGTAGGCGATGTCATTGAAGTAGATGGAAAGGTTGGCCGTGTTATCGATATCAAGTTGCGTACTACCAGAGCACTTACCAGAGATGACAAGATCATAATAATTCCCAATCATAAATTCATTAAAGACACAATATTCAATTATACTCAAAATCATCGTACTACTCGTGAGTTTGTGAGAGTAGGGGTGGCCTATGGCAGTGATACTAAAAAAGTGGAGGAACTACTTCTGGAGAGTGTTATAGCTCAGAAAGGAGTTCTAAAAAATCCCAAACCTTTTGTTTTATTTGAGGATTTTGGAGACTCTGCTCTTATCTTCAGCATTTATTTTTTCATTACGGACAGTTTTATTGACCCTCGTATAAAAAGCGAAATACGTTTTAGAATTGATACACTGTTCCGAGAAAATAATATTTCAATTCCATTTCCGCAGCGAGATGTGCATTTATTTACAAATCAGTCAAACACAGATAGTTCTGTAAATATGGCGGAAGATTAATATGGAAATTCATTTATGAGAAAACACTTTTCGGCTTGTATCTTCTTTTTATGTTTTACTAATATCATTTTAGCTCAAACTACAGATCTGGCACGTATGGAGTATACATATATCCCACAAGCCAAATCGGATAATTCTGTAAGTCGGTTTCGAACTTTTTTTAATTTTCCCATAGAAATGGGATGGGAGGGTAGTTATTTGGTTCCGGGAATTGAATATAGGAATCTGGACCTGGATTTCGAGGATCCCGTGCCTTTTAGTACTGAGAACCTGGAAAAGTTTCAGATGTTTCGAATTAGCCTTGCCTATACATTTAAATTAAAGAAGGATTGGAGGTTTGGTGCTAAAACCGGGTTTGAGATAGCTTCAAATTTTGAAAAAAGAGACGTTCAGGGAGGCGACCTAAGATTTACGGGAGCTGCTTATCTAATCAAGGACCGAACCGGTGATCAATATGAAAAACCACAACGATTAATAATTGGGTTACAGTATTCTACAAATGCCGGAAGGCCATTTCCCATTCCTATTATCAACTATTATAAAAAGTTTCACCCTAAATGGTCTTTTTCAATAGGAAGCCCTAAAACTAATCTTAAATATAACTTAAATACTAAAAATACTTTTCAAGGTTTTTTAACTTTGGATGGCTTCTTTTCAAATATTCAAAATGACCTTTTGGTTAGCTATCCGGACAATTCGACTGCTGTTGGAGATAACATATCTATGACATTGGTATTAGGAGGCATTGGATATGAATATTATTTTACGAAGCACCTTTTAATGTATGCTTATGGAGGACGTACCTTTTTTAATGAAATAAGAATAAGAGACACAGATAGGAACAGCCTTTATAAAATTAATGAAGAAAATACTTTTTACCTTAGAGGTGGAATTAAATTTAAAATTTAACAATGTCGAAAATATTAATTATCGAAGATGAAGCGGCGATTCGCCGGGTACTTGTAAAAATACTTACCGAAGAAAATGACAGTTATGAAGTTACCGAGGCAGAAGACGGACTTGCGGGAATAGACCTTGTAAAAAAGGAAGATTTCGATTTAATGCTGTGTGACATCAAAATGCCAAAAATGGATGGGGTAGAGGTACTGGAAGCCGTAAAGAAGATAAAACCGGAAATTCCGGTTGTTATGATCTCTGGTCACGGAGACCTGGATACAGCCGTAAATACAATGAGGCTGGGCGCGTTTGATTATATATCAAAACCACCGGACCTAAATCGTCTTTTAAATACGGTACGCATTGCCTTAGACAGAAAAGAACTAGTGGTTGAAAATACCCGCTTGAAGAAAAAGGTAAGTAAAAACTATGAAATGATTGGAGAATCTCCCGCGATCACTCAAATAAAGGAAATGATCGAAAAAGTTGCTCCAACCGAAGCCAGGGTACTTATTACTGGCCCTAATGGAACAGGAAAAGAACTGGTGGCACATTGGTTACACCAAAAAAGTGACCGCTCCGGAGGAACCATGATAGAAGTAAACTGTGCGGCGATTCCAAGTGAACTTATTGAAAGCGAATTGTTTGGACATGTAAAAGGTGCTTTTACATCTGCCAACAAGGACCGTGCGGGAAAATTTGAAGCTGCAAACGGAGGGACCATTTTTCTGGATGAAGTTGGTGATATGAGCCTTTCGGCGCAAGCTAAAGTATTACGGGCTTTGCAGGAAAACAAAATACAACGTGTTGGTAGCGACAAGGATATAAAAGTTGATGTTCGGGTTATTGCTGCTACAAACAAGAACCTGAAAAAAGAGATTGAAGAAGGAAACTTCAGAGAGGATCTATACCATCGTTTGGCAGTGATCTTGATTAATGTACCAGCTTTGAATGATCGTCGTGAAGATATTCCGTTATTGGTAGATTACTTTACTATGAAAATAGCTTCGGAGCATGGTACTGCGCAAAAGAAGTTTTCAAAAAAAGCATTGAAACTCTTACAGGAATACGATTGGACAGGAAACATCCGTGAATTAAGGAATGTTATTGAACGTCTTATTATCTTAGGAGGAAGTGAAGTTAGTGAAGAAGACGTAAAATTATTCGCGACTAAATAGTGTGTTATGAAAAAAACAAACATGTTGGACTTTAAGATCACTAAAGCGGTAAAAATATCGGAATTACCTACAACTGTCGATTTAAATGCTTCAAAAGAAGAACTGGAAAATGAATTAAGAAGTACGCGTAAGAAACTAGGAAAATTACAAGATACCTTATATGCCCATGGGAAGTACGCGGTCCTGGTATGTTTGCAAGGGATGGATACTGCAGGAAAGGACAGTTTAATACGAGAAGTATTTAAGGATTTTAATGCCCGGGGTGTAGTAGTACATAGTTTTAAGGTCCCTACAGAGTTGGAGCGTAAACACGATTATCTATGGCGTCATTATATTGCACTGCCTGCACGGGGGAAGTTTGGAGTCTTTAATAGAACACATTACGAAAATGTATTGGTCACAAGAGTACATCCCAATTATATTTTGGGAGAATTTTTACCGGATGTCCATAGTGTTGAAGATATAGACGATTCTTTTTGGGATAAAAGATTTGAGCAGATCAATGCATTTGAAAAAACCCTGGCTCAAAACGGGACGCTTATTTTTAAATTCTTTTTGAACCTTTCCAAAGAAGAGCAGAAATACCGGTTGATACGTAGATTGAATAAACCCGAGAAGAACTGGAAATTTTCTCCCGGCGACCTGGACGAA
>JANQOS010000133.1 GCA_028285705.1 Altibacter sp. | reverse complement strand
CGACTTCTTTGGTACCGGAAGCGGTACCAAAGCCAATGCTACCGTAAGTCCGGATAAGATATCATTTTTAGGATTTTGTGTGAAATTCTTTATGGTTCTTTGCAACATATTTTTCGCTTAAAAAAGCGGCAAAGATAGGTTTTTAGATTTAAGCGTGGAATATGCCTTTAATTTTTCTGAAACCAATGGGTTTCTTTATAATCTTCTCTTTTTGATGCAACTTCACGATTTTTAAAAATAAGATGATTTCTGTCCACTATCTTACTCCTGTAGCCCAGAAGGTGAAAGAAATCCTTCGAAAAAAATCGGGCCCATTTAAGATTAACGATAAGCGAATCTTTTTTGGCAGTATTCCATTGCACCCCCGGAAGTAAAGCCAATATTTTGTCAATACGCGTTTTCCGGAGAACAGCGGATAACTTTAGAAAAAATTTAGGAATGCTTCTAATAATAAAAAAACCGTCACTTCCCTGATCCTGATACAAAGGCATAAATATTTTTCCGTTTTTGATAGCAACTATTTTTTTTCCGTTACATGTTGCAAGTTCCTGCCCTTTTTTTATTCTTTGAAAATTAATAAACCCTGGTTTCATTAAAAATTCGTCTTTACGGCTTAAAATGAAATGGTTGAATATCTCATAAAAACCTTGTACCTCCAAACTGTTTTTGATAAGGATATTATTGTAATGATTAAAATCGATACTGTCTTTTTTTACGGAATCCGTGAAAACAAGACTTAAGTTTATAAAAGCAAGATGATTGTCAATGGAAGAAAGGTCATTATGCTGGCCGCCTTCAAAACCAAATGCTACATACCCCAATTCGTTTACATAGCTAAGTAACGGGCCGTCAAGATATTCTTCAATTCCCAGAACTATAGGTACAGGATACTGCTTCGTGAATTTTCTGTTGAGTAAATTATCATTTACCGTAATAAAAGGAATGGTTTTACTCGAAGTAGTATGCAGGTCGAAAAAGTAAAAAGGCCCGGTTTCTGTTCCTAAGATTTCTTTGAAGCTTTTATATAGGGCCACCTGTTCTTCCCGGTCCTGGTTTTTGGGATTAAGAAGCGCTCCATTCTGTAATTTCTTCACTTCATTTGCAGACCAGAGCCTGTTCAGGTCTTCTTCCTGAAAACGTTCACCGTTCTTTAATGCTTTTAAATTACCGGCAATGGCATAGATACTTCCTCTAACGGGTGTATTACTTTCCTGAAGCTGTGTGATCACTTTATGGAGCGCAAACACACCTGCAGGTTCATTCCCGTGTATTCCACCCACAAAAATTACCGTAGGGCCGGGAGACGTGCCTTTAATGTGACCAATTATTCTATGTACCTCAACGGATTGTTCTAATTCTTTACTTTGGAGCTTCACCATTGTCAAATGGAATTACATCTTTAATAGTTATAATGCCAACCAATTCCGTTTCCTTAACAACAGGGAGGCATCCGTATTCATTTTTTTTCATAATAGCAATTGCTTCATCTATAGGTGTAGATGGCGTCACAGTGCTAACATCCTTTACCATGATATCCGATACTTTTTTGACGCTGTCACTTTTTTGATGTTTTTTCATATGGGTCCAGGTAAGTAATCCGCACAGTTTTTTGGATTGATCCTCCACCGGAACATGATGAATATTTTTCCAGTCCATTATGGATGTGGCGAGACTGGCCGAATCATTTTCATTAACAGTGAATAATTGAGTGGACATGATATGTCCCACCAAATGCGCAGAAGAAAGAATAGCTTCTTCTTTACCAAGATTTAACCAATCATTTAAAACACCGCCATTTTGTTGATTCTCATAAATTGTTTTTGTCAAAATCCTAAGCGCATCATCCTTTTTCATTGTTTTTCTTAAGCTTCGGTAATTGGTGATCATCCATTGTGAACCGGTAATTCCCAAAGCACGTTCTTCAATCACTTTCATATATTTTTCAATATCATCGGGGTCTATATTCATTTTTTCAAGCCCTGAGTAGGCCATAGGTAAGAGTTCTTCGATGATCAAATCTTTTACTGAGATGTTTTTTCCCATCCAATTTAAAACCGAATATTTCCCCGATCTCGCTGCCTTGATGAAATTATCTTTGGCGTCCCTAAAATCCATTACCGAAGGCATGTCATCAAATTTTTTGGGCCGCCCTACCATAAGTCCTACCCAAAATGCAAATGTTGCCATCTCGTCTAATGTACTTGGCCCGGAAGCTATATACCGGTTTTCAATGCGTATGTGGGGCTTCCCGCCACCAACACCATAACAGGGACGGTTCCATTTGTAAATAGTACCGTTGTGGAGGTTGAGTGCAGTCAATTTTGGAATATTCCCATTTTCGAGTTCTTCCAAAGAATCTTTCTCTATCTCTTTCGATAAAATTACCTTGTGCTGCGCAATATCGTCTTTAAAGATTTCGGCAACAGACCCGGATTCCCACTGGGTTCCAAATGAAACACGTGCCTGTTGGTCTTTTAGGGCGTATGATGAATGCCGCGTATCTATACTTTGTTGAAACAATGCAATACGGGTCTCATTCCATAGCTCACGCCCTAAAAGGAGAGGAGAATTGGCACTAATACCTAATACCGGGCCCGAAATCGCTTGTGCCCAGTTATAACTTGAAATAAAATCTTGCGGCGCTATTTGCAAGTGCATTTGAAAACTTGTATTACAAGCTTCAAACATAACGGAGTCATGATTAATTGAAAGATCGTCCACTCCTTTGATATGGAGCTGAAAATCACCACCTCTTAGTTCTTTTATCATATTATTTAGCGCCCAATACCTGGGCTGCGGAGTCATATAATAAAACTCCAGTTCGTTTTTACTGATCGTAGGTAAAATACCAGTTAGAACAATTTTAGTATTATATTTTTCTGCAACTTCTTTGCCTTTCTTCAGAAGTGTATTTAATTGGTCTTCAACTATAGAAAAACAATCTTCTTTTAACTCTATAGGATCCAGGTTTATTTCAAGATTGAAGCGGGCCAATTCTGTAGTAAAATGAGGGTCATTGATGGCGGCTAAAATTTCCTCGGCCCTGTCCGAAGGACGCCAGTTCTCCGTTACTAAGCAAAATTCCTGTTCAGAACCGATACGAATAATATCGTCCTCAATAATACCTTTTTCGAGCATGTCCTCGAGAGCTTTGATATCATTAAGGAGATAGCCTATAAATTTGGCACGATCTTCTTTATTGATACTGCGATCTACTTTTTGTTCACCCATTGTTAAAGTATTAGAACACGAGACATATTCCTTTAACGAAATGTATCATGTTATAAAATTTGAAGAAAGATAAGGGTAATAAAAATCTCAAAATATGACAAATAGCATATTTTGGAAAAAGATAAATTATTTAATTTCTTGTTCTACTTACTTTCCGAAATCCATGTATTGATCTTGTTTTCCAGTAAAGCAAGGGGAACACATCCTGTCTCTAAAACCTGATTGTGAAACTGCCTTATATCAAATTTATCTCCCAATATGTTTTCTGCTTTGGTCCTAAGCTCCCTAATTTTTAACTGCCCAATTTTGTAGGATAAGGCTTGTCCGGGATTTGCCATATATCTTTCAATTTCTGAAATAATACTGGCTTCAGATTCTGCTTCATTATCCAGAGAGTATTGAATAGCCTGCTCACGCGTCCACCCTTTTGAGTGTAGCCCTGTATCAACAACCAAACGAATAGCACGATGCATTTCGGCTCCCAACATTCCGAAGTATTGATAAGGATCCGTATACAAACCCAATTCTTTTCCTAAAGATTCACAGTACAATGCCCAACCTTCACCATACCCGCTATACCAAAGAGTTTTTCTGAATTCAGGTAATTCATCACTTTCCTGAGTAAGGGAAATTTGATAGTGATGCCCCGGAATGGCTTCATGTAAAAAAAGTGATTCATCGCTATAGGTATTATAAGTAGAAGCATTTGGAATAGGGACATAAAAGATTCCCGGGCGGGTTCCGTCCAAAGAACCCTGACTGTATTCGGCACTTGCAGAATTTTCCCTGAATGCTTCTGTACGTCGAACTTCAAAAGGAGTTTTGGGTTTCAGGTCAAAAAGTGCTTCGATCTGAGGTTTCATACGTTCGTGAATTGTATTGAAGTTATCAACTACCTGCTGCGGTTCACTGAAAGGCATTAACTCTTTATTGTTTCGTACGTAGTCGAAAAACGATTTTAGATCTCCCTTGTATCCTACCTGCTCCTTTACCTTTTCCATTTCTGAAGAAATACGGCTCACTTCCGAGAGTCCTAACTGATGAATCTCATCGGCAGTCATACTTGTTGTAGTATACTTTTTAATTTGATGCTTGTAATAAGCATCACCATTAGGGACATCAGCAATACCGCTGGATTCTCTCCCGGCCGCCATATACTCTGTGGTTACAAACTGATGCAGGTCTTTGTATGCAGGAATAATTTTTTCTGAAACCATTGCAGTATATGCTTCTGTAAGTTCTTTTTTATCTTCTTCCGAAAAATCATCCGGAAAATTCTTCACAGGAGAGAAAAACAAATGCTGGTCCAAATTTTCGTTAGTCATAGCACTTAATTGCGGAATTACTTTTGTGATCAATGATTTGGGTAATACATATCCTTTTTCTATTCCTTTGGTCATATTGGATTTTACTGAAGCCATCCATTTTAAATAGCCGTCTAGTCGGGCTAACCAATTTTTATAATCTTCAACCGTTTTAAAAGGCTGTGCGCTTGCTCCACTGGCAAGTTGCCCAATCACCAAGTTGAGCGACCACATTTGGTTTATGGGCGTGAGGTTACTATCAAAATTGAATTCGTTCAGGTTAATGTCACATTCCCAGCTAAGAATAGCTTTGGTCATCTGTTCGCTTTCAGACAGATCTTCATCATTGAAACTTGCTAATTTCCCCTTATATTTTTGAAAATATTCTTTAAATTTTGCAAGAGTTCCATCTGCTAATGGATCAGGAAATTGATCATTATATCTGTTATCTCCGGCAAAAGTCGCCTGGAGGGGGTTTAATTGTAACCCTTCTTCATAATACTCTTCAAGCATATCATTAAACTGTTCTGAAACATTTAATGTGGTTTCCTTTTCTGGAACATCATTTTTACATGACATTACTAAAGCAATACATAGCAAAAAACATATTTTTTTCATTGTTAACTCTTTATAATTATTGTTAATACAGTTAGTAGTTAGAAGCTATCTCTTTACATTTCATCTCCAAAGAAAATAGCGTTCATTAGTAATTTATTGGTACCGTACCAAAAAGCCCTGAAATTATGATTATCTGTAAAGTAGATCACCTGGCCTCTTCCCAGATTTCCTATTTTAAACGCCGAAGTATTTTGTAATTCCTTTAGGTTGGGTTCCGAAATATAGCCACTTAAAAGCGGGTTCGAAGTATATTGAATAGGATTGTTATAGCTATTGTGATCCGGTTTTAAGAAAATTGTAGAATTTCTAAACACCGGTAGTGTATTATTTTTATATCCAAATGCTATAGGGTGCGACCGGTCTAATTTGGTTTCAAAGATTGCACCTCCTATTACTTGCGCTCCCCGGTAATCTCTTCTTTGTTCAAAACTAATATTTTGAGCAGTATCCTTTTTGGTCTTAAGCTCCATTTTTAATAACTCATTGCTGTTAAACCAATTCCCCGCATTTTTATAACCAATTAAAGTTCCTCCGTTTTGCACCCAGGTTTTCAATTTTTCGGCATCCTTTTTACCTAGCCTGTTCCCCCAACTATTCGTTAGGATAATGTCTGTATAACTACTTAGGTCGGTGCGACTAAAGTTACGGGTGTCGATCTTTGTGATGAGCATATCGTATCTCTGGTCAAATAAGTGCCAGACCTCACCGGCATCATAGGGAGTAACTCCGGTTCCTACAATAACCGCAACCTTTGGAAGTTCCAAAACCCGAAACTGATTACTTCCCAGATCAATACCTTCGGTAAGTCCGGTACTAACACTTTGAATACTTACATTTGCCTTAGCTGCAACATCCTTTATAAATGCAGAAAGCTCTGATGCAGATAGTTTCTGATTTTGCACCGGAATTAAAATAGTGCCATAGTCATACTCTTTCCCGTTCATTGAGAATTGTTTCATTCCTACTTTAGCACGTAAGCCTTTTTTCAGAATAAGATAAAGTGCTTTTGGCGTATAGTAATCATGCCATTCCATTAAATACGCATAGTTGGAATTTGCGGGTGATGGAACGGTTTTCTTTTGAAGATCTATAACTTCAGCACCTGCATAGCTCATAGAGCCATTTTCTATATAATCTAAATTAAATGCCAGGGGAAAGGTCCATGCGCTCACATCGTAGAATAAGCTATCCCGAAATTTTGTGCGCTTTTCAAACATCGCATTTATCAACCTGTGTTGTTTTTGATTCTTCGGAACAACATAGCTGTATCCTTTCTTAAAATGCTTTCCATTACTGGTGAAGTCATTTTTCACTTCATGAAATTTAATTTTATGGCGTTTTAAAATTTCAGCCAAATGATACACTTTTGAAGCGTCCTTTTCGTCACCAAATACAATAGCACCACTTCCTGACGCCTCTTTACGGGCATTACTAAAAAAATCACGCTGATAGTCCAGGATCTCTTTTCGCATCTTTACAGCAGCTTCCAAAGTGGAAAGGGATGTGGTAAATTGATTACGGATGGCAAAGGGAAAGGTTAAAATTCCATTATCACTTTCCTGGGCATGCCCACGAGCAGAAGCTTGCTCAAATAAAATTCCAATGCTACCATTAATATCGGGAAAAGTAGAACCTTTTCCGTAGTAGAAATCATCGAAACTCTCTTTGGTATAATAAAAACTGCCTATTTTATCTAATGCACGGGCATGAAACTTTGCAATATCACCGGTTAACTCCTGATTTTTATTTGGCGTTAACGGATGTGTCCTCGAAGGAATTCCGGGTTGAAAGAAAAAACTGGCGTTGGTACCCATTTCGTGATGGTCTGTCAAAATGTTGGGGTACCAGTGATGAAATGTAGTGATCCGTGCACGACTTTCGGGTAATTGAACAGGAAGCCAGTCACGATTCATATCAAACCAATAGTGGTTTGTCCTTCCTCCCGGCCAAATCTCACTATATTCACGGTCGTAGGGATCCGGATTAATATTTTTTCCTTTATGTATATTCGCCCAATAAGCAAAACGCTGTAGTCCATCCGGATTAAGAGAAGGGTCAAAAAGAATGACAGTGTTGTTTAGTAATTCATTAATTTTTGGCCCTTGAGCAGCTGCCAGATAGTAAGCTACAGCAAGTGCCGCATTTGAACCACTGGGTTCGTTTCCATGAATAGAATAGCCTTGATATACTACAATTGGCATGGAAGCCGTATTTAATGATGCTGAATTGGCTTCGGTTAAAGCTATATGATCAGTTCTAATATTTTCAATATTTGCATGATTGGAAGGAGAAGTAATGGTTAGGAGCAATAGAGGGCGTCCTTCAAAAGTTGTTCCCCGGTTCTCTATAGTAATACGGTCACTGGTTTCTGCCAGGGCATACATATATTGTGATAATTTGTCATGTGTTATATGCCAATCCCCGATCTCATGCCCAATAATACTTTTGGGTGTTGGAATGTTTTGATCGTAGTTGATACCTTTTGGAAGGTAATAACTTAGGTCTACATTATAATTTTGTGCAATAGAGGAAATTGAAAGTATTAGAAAAGAGAGGTATATCAGTTTTTTCATAAAGTTTGGTTGAGTAGTGTTTAAAGATAAAAAAACCGCTTCGATATATCGAAGCGGCTTATATAAACTTTAATATAGTTTTAACAACTATATATCATCAAATTCAACATCTGTGAAATCTGAAGCTGTAGGTTCATTTGTATCTGTATTGGCTTCCGGTGCCGTTTCTACATTTTGACGATCCTCTTTTTTGAAATCTTTCTGGTGACGCTCGCTAATAACCTCTTCTCCTTTTTCATCGATGATATATTGTATCATCTCGTTTACGTTGTCCTGAAATTCAGAAAAATCTTCCTTATACAGATATATCTTGTGTTTCTTGTAATGGTAAGAGCCGTCGTCGTTGGTAAATTTTTTACTTTCGGTAATTGTCAGGTAATAATCTCCAGCTTTGGTAGATCTTACATCAAAAAAGTAAGTACGCCTTCCTGCACGCATTACTTTTGAAAATATTTCTTCTTTCTCCATCATGTACTGATCGCTCATAGTTATCAATTTTGTTAAGGTTTTGCCAAAAATCTAAAAAAAATATAAATATGCCAAAGCAAACGTTACATTTCTTTTTCAAGAAGTTGTTTCGCATACAGCTCTTTGTAGTAACCATCTACGTTTACTAACTCATTATGAGTGCCTTGCTGTATAATTTTTCCTTCTTCCAAAACAATGATTTTATCTGCATTTTTGGCTGATGATACCCTATGGCTCACAATTATTGTGGTCTTATTTTGTGAGATCTTATGTAGGTTTTGTAGGATTTCTTCTTCAGTTTCGGTATCTACTGCCGAAAGGCAATCGTCAAACAATAAAATTTGAGGATTTTTAATGATTGCACGGGCAATGGAAACTCTTTGTTTTTGTCCGCCACTTAATGTGATACCACGTTCTCCTAGAATAGTATCATATCCCTTGCTAAAGTTTTCAATATTTTGGTGTACTGCTGCATTTTTAGCAGCTTCAATGACTTCGGCCTCAGTGGCATTTTCTTTTCCGAATTTAATATTGTTACTAATAGAATCGCTAAACAAAAAAGCGTCCTGCGGAACATAGCCAATACTACTTCGAAGACTATTGAGGTTCAATTTATTTATAGGGATCCCGTCTATATTCAGCTGTCCGGTTTCCACATCATACAAACGGCCGATCAATTCTAAAACAGTAGATTTTCCGGATCCCGTATTTCCAATAATAGAAAGGGTCTCCCCCGGATTAACACTAAATGAGACATCTTTTAAAGCAGTGATATTTGTTTCGGGATATGTATAGCTCAGGTTATTGAATTCAATTTTTCCAACAACAGGTGTTGCTTCGGCTATTGTATTCTTTATGGTAGGCTCTTCTTTTAAAAATTCGTTAATGCGTTTTTGTGAAGCTTCTGCCTGTTGTACCATGGATGTTACCCAGCCTACAACAGCAACCGGCCAGGTAAGCATGTTCACATAAATTAAAAATTCAACAACAGTCCCCAGATCCTCAATCTTACCATTGATAAATTGATTTCCTCCTATATAGATAACCAATAGGTTACTTACACCTATAAGGAGTATCATCAGGGGAAAGAAAAGTGCCTGAACTTTTACCAGGTCTATATTTTTTTCTTTACTGGTTTCGGAAAGGCTTACAAAACTTTCATTGACCCTGGGTTCGATCCCATAGGCTTTTATAACCGAAATCCCACTAAAACTCTCTTGGGTATAGGTAGTAAGTTTGGAGAGATATTGTTGCACTATGGTACTGCGTTTATGGATAGCCACACTCAATTTGTATACGGCTATAGACAATACCGGAAGAGGCGTGATAGCATATAATGTAAGTATTGGGGCCTTGTAAAACATATAGCTTATCACTACAATGAATAGGGTAATGGTTGTGGTACTGTACATGATAGCAGGCCCTACATACATACGTACCTTCGATACATCTTCACTTATACGGTTCATTAGGTCTCCGGTACGGTTTTGTTTGTAAAAACCAAGCGATAATCTTTCATATTGTTGAAAGATCTCATTCTTTAGGTCGTATTCTATGTAACGTGAAACCACAATAAAGGTTTGCCGCATCATAAAAGTAAAGAAGCCTGCAAGAAGCGTAGTTCCCAATATGAGTAGAATGTTTGTAAGCAATTCAGACTCTACTAATGCAATGTCAGTAATTTCACCACTGATCGATTTTTCAATAATAGTTATTGAGTCCCCAATGAACTTTGGAGCAAGTAGTGCAAAGATCCGTGCAATTATAGTAATAAAAAGCCCTAAAAGGAGTCTTCCTCTGTATTTAATAAAATAACGGTTAAGGTATTGAAGCTCTTTCATTTAAAGGGATAATATTTATTAACAAATTCTTATTTTAACAACAATTTCTTTGTTGGAATGTCACTAAACCACTACTTTTGCACGTCCTTTTTAAGGAATCTTTAAAATCAAAAAATTTTATGATAAGTGAAGTAGTAAAGTCAAATGAGCTTCAAAAAATAGACCCGGTATTCGGGCAATTATCTTTCGATAATCATGAACAAGTTGTTTTTTGCAACGACAAAGATACAGGATTAAAAGCAATAATCGGAATTCACAATACGGTTTTGGGACCAGCTCTCGGAGGTACCCGTATGTGGCAATACAATAGTGAGTGGGAAGCCCTGAATGATGTGTTGAGGCTTTCTCGTGGAATGACCTATAAATCTGCGATCACCGGACTCAATTTAGGTGGAGGTAAAGCTGTTATAATTGGAAATGCCAAAACAGAAAAGACACCCGAATTAATGAAACGTTTTGGTGAATTTGTACATTCTTTGAGCGGAAGATACATTACAGCGGAAGATGTTGGAATGGAAACAGAGGATATGGACCTGGTACGCACTGTAACACCTTATGTTACAGGAATCTCTGAAGCAAAAGGTGGGGCCGGAAATCCTTCTCCCATAACTGCTTATGGAGTTTTTATGGGTATGAAAGCAGCTGCGAAATATACGTTTGGCAGTGATATTCTGGAAGATAAGGTTATTTATGTTGAAGGTATTGGTAATGTAGGAGAAGCACTGGTTGAAAACCTTACTAATGAAGGAGCCAAAGTATACATTGCCGACATCAACCAGGAACGTTTGGAAGAGGTTCGTGATAAATATAGTGTGGATATCTACAGAGGTAACAATTTATACGCGGAGCCAATGGATATCTATGCACCTTGTGCTTTAGGAGCTACTGTTAACGACACTACGATCCACCAATTACAAGCTAAAGTAATTGCCGGAGCTGCCAATAACCAATTGGCAGATGGGAAAAAACATGGGATGATGCTTCGTGAAAGAGGAATTGTATAT
Source organism: Altibacter sp. (assembly GCA_028285705.1). Lineage (GTDB taxonomy): Bacteria > Bacteroidota > Bacteroidia > Flavobacteriales > Flavobacteriaceae > JANQOS01. The sequence goes on along the minus strand of JANQOS010000133.1, from coordinate 14,091 downwards.
GCTCCAGACTTTTTAATTAATGCCGGCGGAATTATAAATGTTTATGCAGAGTTGGAAAATTACGGACGCCAGGAAATAATTCGTAAGACAGAGAATATCTATAACACAACACTGGAGATTCTTACAAATGCGGAAACAGACGGAGTTACAACCCATAAAGCTGCATTGGATATTGCCCAATCCAGAATAGACGCTAAAAAAAACAACTAGTTTCTACAGATAAATAGTATCTTTACAGCGCACAAGTCAATACTTGTGCGCTGTTATTTACAAAAGTTCTTTATTATAAACGATTATGCTCACAAGAAGACATATTAGGGTAAAAGTGTTACAGTCCATTTACGCATTCAACCAAAGCGAACACCAGGACCTTGATAAGCAGGAAAAATTCTTATGGTACAGTATAGACCAAATGCATGATCTATATCTGTTAATGCTTCAACTGTTGGTTGCCATGCAGAGGCACGCGGAGGATTACCTTATTAAATCTCAGCAAAAATACCTGGCTACAGACCTGGAAAGAAACCCTAGTAGAGCGTTTGTAGACAATAGATTACTTCAGCTAATAGCAAAAGACAGCTCCCTTTCCGAAGCCGTAAAAAACAAAAAATTAGATTACTGGAAGGAAGACAGTGAATATGTTAGTATTCTTTTTAAATCTTTAATTCAGCAGGATTGGTATGAAGACTACCTTTCAAAAAAGGATGTTAACTTCAACGATGACAAAGCTTTTGTTATAAGGGTGTATAAAGAAGTGATAGCACCTAATGAAAAATTGTATGAATACCTTGAGGATAAACGACTTACATGGTTGGATGACTTTCCTATAGTCAATACTGCTTTGGTAAAAATACTTTCTAAGGCCTCTGCGAAAAATATAGGTTCTACATTAATCCCGGATCTTTACAAAAATGAAGAAGACCGTGAATTCGCATTACAATTATTTCGGAAAGTAATTTTAAATGATGAAAAACTGAACAAGGAAATTGAAGGTAAAACCCCAAACTGGGATAAAGAGCGTATAGCCGGGATCGATATGATCATTTTGAAGATGGGAATTTCAGAGTTTTTAAACTTTCCTTCAATTCCGGTACGTGCTACCATTAATGAATATTTGGAAATATCGAAAGAATACTCAACGCCTAAAAGCAGCTTGTTTATTAACGGTATTCTGGATAAACTCGTGAAAGATTTTACCGAAGCCAAGAAATTAAATAAAATTGGGCGAGGGCTTACTTAAAATCAAAAAAATAAGTATTTTAGCCACGCTTAAAACTTAAAAATTTTTACTCTATGAAAAAATCAATCTTAATTGTAGCAGTATTATCTGTATTTGTCTTTACTTCATGTAAAGAAAATGCTGCAGACAAAGTGAACGAAGAAAATGTTGCAGCTGCTGCAGACCGTGATGCGAAAGCAGGAGAATTTCCTGTTATGACTTTTGAAGAAACCGAATTTGATTTTGGAACCATTGATCAAGGCACCCCAAAGGAACATGTATTTAAATTTACCAATACAGGAAATGCTCCTTTAGTTATAGTAGACGCTAAAAGTAGTTGTGGATGTACAGTACCGGAATATACAAAGGAACCTGTTGCCCCTGGTGACAAAGGTGAATTACTTGTAAAATTTAATGGTAGCGGAAAAAATCAGGTAAGTAAAACAGTAACAATTACTGCCAATACTGCTGCCGGTAAAGAAACCATTAAGATCAAGGCTTTTGTAAATGCTCCTGAAGGTGCTGCTGCAACAGGCCAAAACGGTATCTTAAAAACCCAATAAGAAATGGGTGGTGAAATGCAACAATTTCTCGGGCCTCTTTTACTTTTTGCTGTTTTTATCATTTTTTTCATTGTATTACCACAGCGAAAAAAGTTGAAGCAAGAAAAAGATTTTGATAAGGGCCTGAAAAAAGGAGATAAAGTAGTCACTAAAAGTGGAATGCATGGTAAGTTATTGGACTTAAACGATGATGGTACTTGCATTATAGAGACAGGAGCTGGTAAAATGAAATTTGAACGCTCTGCCCTTTCCATGGATATGACGAAAAAGATAAATACTCCTGTTAAAAAATAATAATTACACTTTAATAAAAAAACCTCCGGTTCTCACCGGAGGTTTTTTTTTATCCATTTTTAGAATATTCGATAACCAACTAAGATCCTCTCTTTTAACTATTCTTTTTGCGACGCAACCTCCCGGGCAATATTAACGATCACTTCTATTGCCTTAAGCATACTTTCCACCGGAACATATTCATATCTGCCATGAAAATTGTGGCCCCCCGCAAATATATTAGGGCAGGGAAGTCCCATAAAACTTAGCTGCGAACCATCGGTACCTCCTCTAATAGGCTTAATTATAAGTTCAATTCCTGCTCGCTTCATTGCTTTTTCGGCAATTTCCACAATATGCATTACAGGCTCGATCTTTTCCCGCATATTGAAATATTGATCTTTGATTTCGACTGAAACAGCTTCTCTTTCATACTGTGAATTCAAATCTTTAGCCAATTTAAGCATCATTTCTTTTCGTGCTTCAAAGTGCAACTTGTTATGATCTCTAATAATATACTGAAGTTTAGTTCCGTCTACCTCTCCATTGATGCTATGTAGGTGAAAAAAGCCCTGGCGGTCTTCCGTATGTTCCGGGGTTTCTAAACGAGGTAAAGAATTAATGTAGTCTGTTGCAATATACATGCTATTGATCATCTTTCCTTTTGCATAGCCAGGGTGCACAATTTTCCCTTTAACGGTAACAACCGCTCCAGCTGCGTTAAAATTTTCGTATTCCAGTTCACCAATTTGACTCCCGTCCATAGTATAGGCCCAATCTGCACCAAATTTCTCTACATCAAATTTATGAGCACCGCGTCCAATTTCTTCATCAGGAGTAAAACCAATACGAATTTTTCCATGTTTAATTTCAGGGTGATCTATAAGGTATTCCATTGCCGAGATTATTTCGGCAATACCGGCCTTATCATCAGCACCCAAAAGCGTTGTTCCATCTGTAGTGATCAAAGTGTTTCCTTTATACAGCAACAGATCCTCAAAGTCATCAGGAGATAAAACAATGTTTTGTTCCCGGTTTAAAACAATATCATTTCCATCATAATCTTCAATGATCTGGGGGCTTACATTCGCTCCGGTAAAATCCGGGCTGGTATCAAAATGCGAAATAAAACCGATCACAGGAACCTCATGGGTTACATTGCTGGGAAGTGTAGCCATGATATATGCATTTTCGTCTATAGTTACCTCCTGCATTCCAATTCGCTTCAATTCATCCACCAATGCATTAGCAAGGTCCCATTGCTTGACACTGCTTGGAGTTGTATCACTTTCGGGATCACTTTCTGTATCTACGGTTACATAACTTATAAAGCGGTTGATGAGGTGTTGTTTATCGATCATATGATTTTTAATTACACTACAAATTAAAACATAATCAAAATAACTATTACACACTTTAGTACTATTTTTGCAAAAGATCCTTAAGAAATGTATAAAACAATTATTAGACCTCTTCTCTTTCTCATTGACCCGGAAAAGATTCACTATTTCACCTTCTCAATGATCCGTTTTTTTAGTGCTATTGGATTTGGTGGGCTGTTTAGCAGCATGTATGAAGTTAAAGACACCAGACTGGAACGAGAATTATTTGGTTTAAAATTTCCAAATCCTGTAGGCCTTGCTGCCGGATTCGATAAAGATGCCAAATTATATAAAGAGCTTTCCAATTTTGGTTTTGGTTTTATAGAGATCGGCACGGTGACACCACTACCACAACCCGGAAACCCCAAAAAAAGGTTGTTCCGCTTGAAAAAGGATACAGCTTTAATTAACCGAATGGGTTTTAACAACGGAGGTGTAGAGGAAGCTGTAGAAAGGCTTAAAACCAATAAGAATATTCTAATTGGCGGTAATATTGGTAAAAATAAAGTTACACCTAATGACAAAGCTGTGAATGATTATGTGACCGGTTTTGAAGCATTATTCGACCACGTAGATTATTTTGTTGTGAATGTGAGTTCGCCCAATACACCCAACCTTAGGGAGCTTCAGGATAAAGAGCCATTGACAGCTCTATTGCAAACACTTCAGGATAGGAACAGTGCAAAACCAAAACGAAAACCTATTCTTTTAAAAATAGCTCCGGACTTGACCAATGAACAACTGCTGGACATAATCGATATAGTTTCAAAGACCAGGATCGATGGAGTAATAGCTACAAACACTACGATCGCCCGTGATGGATTGATCTCGGAAAACAAGAAAGAAGCTGGTGGATTAAGCGGAAAACCACTAACAAATAGAGCTACGGAAGTGATCCGTTTCCTTTCGGAAAAAAGCAATAGAGCTTTTCCAATAATTGGTGTTGGAGGAATCCACAGTGCCAAAGATGCGTTGGAAAAGATCGAAGCCGGAGCAAGTTTAATTCAACTCTATACCGGCTTCATTTATGAAGGCCCAAAATTAATTAGGGACATTAATAAGGCGTTGCTTAAAGCTTAATGATCTTTTTTGTGGTAGCGTTATTATTTTCATCTATAGCTTGCAATACATAAGCTCCCGAAGCAAATCCAGTAGTATCAATTGTTAACTCCGAAGTATTAATATTGTTTACAGACGTTATTTTTTCACCTAATATATTGTAAACCTCGACTCTTTCTAAATTATTTTGGGCCGTAATTGTGATATTTTCCCTGACAGGATTAGGAAAGACCCGAAATGAATTTTCCACGTCAAAACCGGAAATACCTAATATGTTTTCCAATGTGATGGTTAAAGTTCCTATCTTTTCTGAAGAAAAAGGAGTAACTCCCAGCAGATTTGAGATAGGTTCTTTAGGATTCGTGTCGTCATCTGGAGAAGTATAATCCGCACCGCTATCCGTACCGGCGTCATAGGGAAACAGATCGATTACGATAGAATCTCTCCATTCATTATTTCCATCCAGGAGGTTGACACTGTTTATAGCGATCATCCAATCCGGGCTGGGAGCGATCATGGATACAAGTGTGAGATAAGGAAATTCATCTGTCGTCGTTACATCACTAATTATAGTTTGTCCCAATGCAGTAGATAAACCATCTCCATCAATGATCTGGTTGGCAGTTCCTGCGGTGATGGCTGCATTTACTTCAGAAAAAAATATTGTGTTGTCACCTAATTCGGCGACATCTTCTATTCCTTCGGTAGCTGTTTGTCCCATTTCCAAAAAGGTAACAGCATTGGTATGGGTAGCACCTACTAATTTGGACCAATGCGCATTGCCCGGCAAATTACCACTGGAATGCGGATGTGCAGCCTGGCTCCAGTTACTGTCAAAAGTAATTGAGTATACTGCAGTTGAGTTCTGAGAGTACAACAAAGTTGTAATAAAAGCAATTAAAGCAAAGGATAATAAATTCTTTTTCATAGCATTTTTTATGCAAGTTAAATTTCAAATATCACAGAAACTTCACAATTAATACTATTTTTAAAAAATGTTAGAAGCACTTATTTCATTTTCATTGGCGACTTTGGCATTGTCCATTTCGCCGGGTCCGGATAATATTTATGTACTTACTCAATCACTTGTAAATGGTAGTAAAAGTGGAATTGCCACTACAGCAGGATTGATCAGTGGTTGTATTGTTCATACTGCTTTACTTGCGTTTGGTGTTTCGGCAATAATAACTGCATCGGAGGGCATCTTCTACGGAATCAAAGTATTTGGTGCTTTGTATTTGCTGTATTTGGCTTATATAGTGTATAAGAGTGACGCTACGGTTTCTATAGGTGACAGTGCCCCGAAGAAATCGAATACTGAACTTTTTAAAAGAGGTGTTATCATGAATTTGGTCAACCCGAAAGTGATGATCTTTTTCCTTGCATTTTTTCCGGCATTTTTGTGGGATCCTGGCGAGAACACGACACTTCAATTTTTTGTTTTAGGTATCACTTTTATGCTGATTTCATTCGTGACCTTTAGTACGATTGCGCTTCTTGCCGGAAGTATTTCCAAATATTTACGTGAACACAAGACCGTTGGAGTTGGATTAAAGTGGTTACAGATCTTGGTTTTTGTGGGGATTGCCGTGTTTATTTTAATTCCTTAAATTTCTTTCGAATTACTGTTTTTTGTCATTTCAATATGATGTCAGAAATGCTATCTTTACGGGAATGCAAAAAGTGAAACTCATAGAATGCCCACGAGATGCCATGCAGGGGATCAAAGATTGGATCCCTACCAAAGAAAAAGCACAATACATACAATCTTTGCTGCGTTGTGGATTTGATACAATAGATTTTGGAAGCTTTGTTTCACCTAAGGCAATACCACAAATGAAGGATACGGCGGAGGTGCTGTCCCGGTTGGACCTATCTGCTACTAATAGCAAACTTCTGGCAATCGTTGCAAATGTGAGAGGAGCTCAAGATGCCGTTATACATCCCGAAATTCAATATTTGGGATATCCGTTTTCAATTTCTGAAAATTTCCAAATGCGTAATACCCATAAGACCATTGAACAGTCAATTGGCGTACTACAGGAAATTTTGAACCTGGCGGAAGCCAACAATAAAGAGGTAGTTGCTTATTTGTCAATGGGTTTTGGTAACCCCTACGGCGATCCGTGGAATGTAGAAATAGTAGGTAGGTGGACCGAGAAACTTTCGGATATGGGCGTTAAAATATTATCGTTGAGTGATACGGTAGGAACATCTACTCCGGAAATAATTACTTATTTGTTCTCAAATTTAATTCCGAAGTACCCCGAAATAGAGTTTGGAGCACACTTACATACAACTCCAACTGCCTGGCACGAAAAGGTAGATGCTGCGTTTAATGCCGGATGTAGAAGGTTTGATGGTGCGATTCAGGGATTTGGCGGCTGTCCAATGGCAAAAGATGAATTAACGGGAAATATGCCTACCGAAAAGATGCTTAGTTATTTTACAGCCCAAAAAGTGAATAATAATATAAATACAATGTCTTTTGAAAGTTCACATAATGAAGCTACAAAGATCTTTACAAAATACCATTAAAATGAAGCAAATTCTTAAAATATCATTGCTATTGGGATTGCTTGTTATAAGCTGTAAACCCAAGCAATCTGTTTCTGAAGTCAAAACCGATGACGGAATCATTACTTTTAAATTCATTCAGTTAAATGATGTCTATGAAATAGCACCTTTAAGTGGAGGTAAATATGGAGGAATGGCACGGGTAGCACACGTAAGAGATTCTATAACAAGTGAAAACCCAAATACCTTTATGTTCATGGCGGGAGACTTTTTAAACCCTTCCTTGTTGGGAACAATTGAATATGAAGGAGAACGCATACGTGGAAAACAAATGATAGAAGTAATGAATGCCATGAAATTTGACCTGGTCACTTTTGGAAACCATGAGTTTGACGTGGGACTGGAGGCACTTCAAAAACGGTTGGACGAGTCCAACTTTCAATGGGCCTCTGCAAATGTATTACGTGTCACAGAAGCAGGAAATAAGCCATTTATAGTTCAGAAACCCTTTGCGGATGAACCGGTAAAAGATACACACACCCTCACTTTTACCGATGCGGACGGAACAGAGATGAAAATAGGTTTTTTTAGCGTTACCATTCCTTCCAATCCACAGGATTTTGTGTTCTATGGAGACATTTTTACGGAGGCGGAAAGAGCCTATAAAGAGCTAAAGAAAACAACAGATGTAGTTGTAGGCCTAACCCATGTTGAAATAGAGCAGGATAAAATATTGGCAAAATCACTTCCCGGACTTCAGTTCATTATGGGAGGGCATGAACATAACAATATGTTGGTTCCATCCGGGGATGCAATTATTGCAAAAGCAGATGCGAATGCAAAAACAATTTATATACATACTTTTACCTATAATAAGAAGACAGGTAATCTTGAAATAGATTCTCATCTAATGCCTATTGATGAAAAAATAGCATCTCAACCGGAAGTGGCTGCGATCGTAGACAAATGGAATTCTATTTTGGAAAGTAAGATAAAAGATGTTGTTGCAGACCCTTATGAGGTGATATTTTATGCAGACCCGCCATTGGACGGAACCGATAGCGCAAGTAGGGGAGTACAGACAAACCTTGGTGATATAATAACACATGCTATGGCTATGTCCTTTGAAGATGAAACTGATGCGGCATTGGTTAATGGCGGTTCCATACGGATAGACGATATGCTCCAGGGAGAAGTAACAAGTTTGGATATTTTTAGAGTATTACCATTTGGAGGACAGGTGATAAAAGTAGATATCACAGGTGACCTCTTAATTAAAGTGCTGGATTTTGGTAAATCCAAAAGTGGTACCGGGGCTTATTTACAGCGATATAATTTAATTCAAAGTTCCTCCGGAGGCTGGTTACTGGAAGGCAATCCAATTGAAAGTACTAAAACATATAAAATAGCTTTTAGTGATTTTTTACTGAAAGGGTATGATATTCCTTTTTTAACGCCGGATAATGAAGGCGTTTTAAAAGTATACGAGCCAACAGAGGCCGAGGCGGCTTCAGATATTAGAAAAGCGGTAATTTTATATTTGAAATCCTTTAAAAAATAAGTTATGAAAAAGTTTATAAAATATTTTTTGATAGCTGCGCTACTTGCGTTGGTGGTCATACAGTTCATACGCCCCGACAAAAATAACCAGGGGTATGAAACGGTAATGGCCTTTGAAAATGAAACAAAACCATCTGTGCAGGTAGCTTTAATTCTGAAAGAGAACTGTTACGATTGTCATAGCAACCAAACAAAATATCCCTGGTATGCAGAGGTAGCCCCTATTTCATTTTGGCTGGATGGCCATATTGAACATGGCAAAGGACATTTTAATGTTTCTGCCTGGGAAAGCTATTCCATTAAAAAGAAGGACCATAAACTGGAGGAAGTAATTGAAATGGTAAAAGAAGGAGAAATGCCTTTAGATTCTTATACATGGGTACATGGGCAACTGGAGGAAAATGATAAGGATCTGTTGTTGCAGTGGGCCACCGTTGCAAGACTCCAGTATAAAGATCAATTAAAAGTATCTTCCAATTAATTGTTTACCAGTATTTTCAATAAATTATCTTATTTTTATTTAAAATTAATCTAAATAACTTTGGTTAAATGTTTTTTCAATAGTACTTTTGCACCTTAAATTATTCAATTATTTATATTAAGTCTAAATAAAAACGGATGAAAAAACTACTAACTCTTTCAGCATTGCTAATTGCCTCATTTTCTTTTGCGCAAACAGCACAAGATTCAACTTCACTCAATCCTCAACTACAACAAAACGCCGCACAACGTATCCTTTCGGGAAACTTCGGTAAGGCTGTTACCATTGGCGCTTATGGAGAGGTAACCTACAACCAGCCGGAAGGAGACAATGGTGAGCTGGATGTTCAACGATTGGTACTTTTACTAGGATACAAGTTCAATGAAAAAACACAATTTGTTTCCGAAATAGAATTAGAGCATGTCGAAGAGGTATTTGTGGAACAGGCCTTTGTAAATTACGCTGTTAGCGATAATGTAAGCCTTAGAGGAGGATTGATGTTGGTGCCTATGGGGATCGTTAACGAATTTCACGAACCAACAACCTTCAACGGAACGGAGCGTCCGGCAGTAGATAACAGCATTATACCAACTACCTGGAGAGAAATTGGGGTAGGTGTAAATGGTCGTTTTCCAGATGCTTCATTAGGTTATCAGGCATATATCTTCAACGGTTTTAGGTCTACTACTTCAGATGGGGACGGTGGAGCAGATGGATTCTTAAAAGGAAGCAACGGACTTCGCGGAGGCCGTCAAAAAGCGATCCGGTCTACTGTAGATTCCCCAACCTTTGCTGCAAAACTGGATTACTATGGCCTACCGGGCTTACGATTAGGACTTTCTGGTTATTTTGGAAAAACACAGGCCGATGATGATGTTGAGATGTTAGATGGTGCTAATATTGATATTTCGATGGTAGGGTTTGATGCACGCTATGCCTATAGAAAATTCTCAGCAAGAGGACAATTTATCTATGCTGCATTAGGAGACACCGAGGCATATAATAATTTAACAGGAAGAGATCTGGGTAGCGCTCTGCAGGGCTACTATATAGAAGGAGGTTATAACATTTTGCCATTGTCTGCTAAGCAAAGACTGGTAGCTTTTGCTCGCTATGAAAGCTATGATACACATGCAGATACTGATGGCGATCTGGTACAAAATGATGCTTATAACCGTACAGATATTACAACGGGATTAAGCTATCACATAGCTCCGGGTGTTGTGTTAAAAGGAGACTACCAGTTTAGAGACAATGAAGTAGAAGGAGGAGATGTGGACGACCGATTAAACTTTGGGATTGGAGTATGGTTCTAATCCTTTTATAAGTGTTAGTTAGCTTAAACCTCTTGTTGTACCACAAGAGGTTTTGGCTCTTTTTGTTGTTAGAGTTTTTAATTTAAATACCTTTGCATTATGATTAAAAAGTTGTTTTCTTTTTTAATAATTATAATCATTTGTACTGCCTTTACTGTTCCCGAAAAGTTACAAAAGAAAGCAGATAAAGTGATGGCAAAGTTTTATGAGACCAAAGACCTTCAAAAGGAAACCATTGTCATCTCAAAAGAAATGAACAACAAAACAGTTTCTGAATTTGGAAACGAAAACCTTTTCAGGATCACCTCCAACGAAAATTTTCTTGGATATGGCTATATAGGGAATGCACCCAGCAAAACAGCTACTTTTGATTACCTGGTGCTGTTTGACAAGGATTTTATTATTACCAAGAGCAAGGTCCTGGTGTATCGAGAAGAGTACGGTGGCGAGATTGGAAGTAAACGCTGGTTAAGGCAATTCAATGGGGCTTCTTCTGCTTCAAATGAACTAAAATACAATCAGGATATCATACCTATTAGCGGAGCTACAATTTCTGTGCGTTCTATGACCAAAGCAATGAATGAGCTGTTACAAAGTATCGCTGTGCTTCAAAAGCAAAATATTCTGTAATGCAACTAAACGGCCTTATTCATACCTTTCCTAAGCATGTAAAACTATTTGTAGCAGCATTTGTAATTGTATTGAGTATTGGTTACATGACAGGATTGTTATTTGTGGGCCAAACCGAAGCTACTACTCCGGACGGTATAGTAGAAAACTATTTGGGCAATGAAGACAAAGCAGATGCCAAAGTGATGAAGTTTGAAAAAGGAGAACGTGAGATGCTCACCATTTTACATACGCATGTACTATCTATCTCATTTATTTTTTTCTTTTTGGGAGGATTGATCAGTATTACTTCATTGCCAAGAAAATTAAAAGCCTTTTTAATGATAGAGCCCTTTATTTCTATCATACTTACCTTTGGAGGTATCTATTTATTATGGAAAGGAATGTTATGGATGAAGTATGTGGTATTGATTTCCGGAATTGTTATGACCGCTGTATTTGTTATAGGTGCTGTTGCTGTTTTAATACAGTTGTTCAAAAAACAATAAATCTCAACTAATTGTAGTATATTTGCACGCAATTAAATAGTAACCACTTTCCGGTTCTTCGGAATATAAATTTAATTGCAATGACTGCACACAACAACAAAATTCTTGGAGAAGGCCTTACATACGATGATGTACTTTTAGTGCCTGCCTATTCTGAAGTATTACCGCGAGAAGTTTCTATTAAAACAAAATTTACCCGGAACATTTCGTTGAACGTTCCTATTGTTTCCGCGGCAATGGATACGGTAACCGAAAGTGCAATGGCTATTGCAATGGCACGCGAAGGAGGTATAGGCGTATTGCATAAGAATATGTCCATTGATCAACAGGCGGCAGAAGTTAGAAAAGTGAAACGTGCCGAAAGCGGAATGATACAGGATCCTGTTACTTTACCGAAAACGGCTACTGTGGGCGATGCACAAAACACGATGAAGGAGTATAGTATTGGAGGAATTCCCATTACGAATGATGAAGGAAAACTAATAGGTATCGTGACCAATCGTGATCTTCGTTTCGAGAAAAACTACGAACGTGAACTTAGTGAGGTAATGACTTCCGGAAATTTAGTGACGGTTGCAAAAGGGACCAATTTAAAGGAGGCGGAAATTATTCTTCAGAAAAATAAAATAGAGAAATTACCTGTAGTAGAAGAAGATGGAACTTTGCTGGGATTGATCACATTCAGGGATATTACAAAATTAACGCAAAAGCCCACTGCCAATAAAGATGAATATGGAAGACTACGTGTAGCCGCTGCTTTAGGGGTCACGGCAGATGCGGTGGAACGTACCGAAGCACTTGTCAATGCACAGGTAGATGCAGTGATCATTGATACGGCACACGGGCACACAAAAGGTGTGGTTTCCGTTCTAAAAGAAGTAAAGGAAAAATTCCCCGAACTTGAAGTTGTAGTAGGTAATATTGCTACCGGAGATGCTGCGAAATATCTTGTTGAGGCTGGAGCCGATGCGGTGAAGGTCGGAATAGGGCCGGGGTCTATTTGTACTACACGGGTAGTAGCCGGAGTTGGTTTTCCACAGTTCTCAGCCGTTTTGGAAGTGGCAGCTGCCATAAAAGGAACCGGGGTTCCGGTAATCGCAGATGGAGGTATCAGGTATACAGGGGATATTCCAAAAGCCATTGCTGCGGGAGCAGATAGTGTTATGCTGGGATCATTGCTGGCAGGAACTAAAGAGTCTCCCGGAGAGACCATCATTTATGAAGGACGTAAGTTTAAGTCTTATAGAGGAATGGGATCTGTAGAAGCAATGAAACAAGGTTCCAAGGACCGTTATTTCCAGGATGTGGAAGATGATATTAAAAAGCTGGTCCCGGAAGGAATTGTAGGCCGGGTACCTTATAAAGGCGATTTGGTTGAGAGTATGACACAATTTATTGGCGGACTAAGAGCCGGAATGGGCTACTGTGGCTCTAAAGATATAGATACTTTAAAAGAAAACGGGAAATTTATAAAGATCACAGCTTCCGGAATACATGAGAGTCATCCTCACGATGTGACCATTACAAAAGAAGCACCAAATTATTCCAGATAATTGGTGCTTCCAGTAGTTCATTATTTTTTTGAGAACTTATTCTTCCTCTATAGTAATGCCTAATTCTTTCAGGACCTTTATAGTAAGATCATAATTGTTGTCTGCATACACTATGGTAGCATCCAATTGAAGCACTTGTGTAAATGACTCCTCTTTCGAGACCTTTTCCAGGGCAACACCTATTTTTTGGTATAAAGGCCTTACCAGTTCATCACGTTTAATATTTATAAGTTTTGTTCCGTTCTGCTGAAATTTGTTCAATTCATTTTCGGCATTCAGGATCTCTTCCTGTTTTGTCTTCTTTTGAGCGATCGTAAAACCTGCTTCTCCATTGGTATAAGCCTCCACTAAAGCATTATAAGCTTCCAGATTTTTATTGAACTCTGTGTCAAGTTCTTTTCCATAGTCTTCAATTTGTTTTTGTATTGCCGGAAGTTCAGGCATTTTTGAAAGTATAAAATCAACATCGACAGTACCTACTTTTGTTTGAGCAAAGGCAGTTACAGAGATGAACAGGAACAGAATTTTAAAGATTTTCATGAGTTTTGTATTATTTTATTGGGCTGCAATACTACTAAAAAAAATGGTATCTATTTAATTTTTAACAGGATGTTACAATAAAATAGAGGAGATAGGCACTTTTTAGAAAAGATAGAAAGTGTCATCGGCTATTTTAAATTTTGTCATTATTTATTTTGCACGGATGTACCGTTTTCAGCAAAATTCTTAAAATCCTGTAAGTACTTCATGGATTGTTTTTTAAAAGCCCCCGGCATCAACCACCCCATCATTTTCATCCCAAAGCCCTGAAATTGAAATTCGGTCCTGGAAATCCATTTGGTAGTATTGGAATCAACTTCCTGAAAAAGGTTTTGCTGAATGTTATGTACCCCCTTTGTATCATAAGTAGCATGAAACTCTTCGGGAAATTTGTTCTTTAGGATCGTCTCGGTGAGTACCAGATCGCGTTTTCCCATTTTGTATTCCAGTCTCATTCTGGACCCTTCGGCTCCGGGAGAACCGTTTAAAATCTCATATCCAACCAGTCCT
>JANQOS010000071.1 GCA_028285705.1 Altibacter sp. | reverse complement strand
ATAGGTACAGATATGCTTATTGCTACATGAAGAATATGTAATTAAAAAAGGTAGGATATGAGAAAATAGGAACTAGGGGAGATAAACAAATTACATATAAAATATCTTAATGATACCTCGGGAGAAGAATATTTTATTGAAATTCCCGAGAAGGGGTATTATAGCTTAGGACAATAATTGGTATACTAATCTAACTCTGTTTTCATACAAAACACTAGTAAGGGGTCTTTCTTATCAAAAAAGACCGATTCAAAAGTGTGTTGAATACATAAAGGCAGTTGCAGCGATAGCACAGGTATTTTTTGCCGAACAGTTTGATTACTTTATTGTAAACTCTAATTCGAGCTCTATAACTACTCTTACATTTAGGGCATTTCTTTCCTGACATAGTGTATTTTTAATTTATAGTATAGGGATATCAAAATTTACATTTCAAAAATAAAATGTAATGTCTGGAAAGAAGAAAGTTTGGAGTAGACAAAGAGTATACAAATAATGGACAAAAGGTAGACAAGTTGATAGTAAGAGCGAGTAATTTATGTATAGGGCAGGGGATCTAAACCATTATAAGGTTTTCAAACAAAGGAATTCATCTAAAAATTTGTTTTAGAAGTTAGGCTCAATTCCTTTGCTAATGGATAATAGTTCTTTCTTTAAAGCAGAAACACCGCCCATAAAGCTTTGGTAGTTTGCATTGTAAGAAGCAGAATAATCCTGATCGTATTGATCAAAATGATTTCTGCGTACATCCAGTATTTTTTTATCCTTTTTTATAAGAAAAGAAGTAGGGAACCCTACACTGTGTTTCATGGACCTTATGGCAAAATCATTTCTGTTCTCCCTTTCATCTATATATAGCACATGAATCCGCTTTGAATACTTTTTCTTAAATTTCCTGATCTTCTTTTTAGAGCCCCAAAACAGTACTACAAAATCAATGTCATTGTAATTATCATCTGCAATGTCATTGAGAGCCGGTATTTCTCCGATACCCGGGACACACCAGGAAGCATAGGTAATTAAATATATGGGTTTTTCGAATTTATAAAGCTCAATTCTTCTGCCGGAGAACTTCCTAACCTTAAAATTATCGAGATGTGTACCATTAATTACATTCTGTATGAGCGAATCAAACAAGAATTGCGCACGTTCTTCATCTTTGGTTCTATACGCATGCCTGGATTCAACCCGGTATTTCCGAATGTTTTTTCCAACCGCTTGAGAAAATAAATCTTTAGGCTCTGGTTCTTGTGAAAGAGCGGAAAAGCAGGTAAACATAAAGAGAACAAGTAAAAATTTACCCATACGCAATTAGTTGATTGGTTGAAGTAAAAATAAAAATTTTAAGAGATACAGAAGGAAAATTTTATAAAAAAATACCCTATCTCGCAATTTTAATTGATTGATTCTGAACAAAATGCTTATCGCATACGTCCACCACGCCCTGCGCGTCTGCCTCCATACTGTTGTCTGGGCTGTCCGGCACGTTTCATCTGTTCTTTCATCATCTTGATCTGCTCGTCCAACATATTGTGTTTATCGAGCTTTTTGGCTTCGGAAAGTAATATTTCTGTTTCTCTCTTTCTGTTTTTGGTCATTGCAATACCTGCCAGATTCAATTTTGCCATTGCCATATCTGCATCCATCGACAATCCCAGGCTCACGGCTTTTTTGAAATATTTTTCGGCTTCATTGATATTGGTCTGTGAAACCATCAGGCCATTGAGGTAATTATAATATCCTTGTTGTTTAGTAACCAAAGCTGCTTCAGGGTTACGGATCTTGTCCAGCCATTTTTTGGCGCCGGGAAAGTCTTGTTTCCGAAGCCTTAAAAAAGCCAGTAGAATAAGTTCATTCTTAAAATAAAGGAAAATAAATATGAGAGAAAGGAGGATATACATAATACCGTTCCCAATATTTCCTTCAACAAACTGCCAGACGGCTATTGCCATCACTATTACGGCTAAAACAAGTTTTATATTTTTATTGAACATAACTTCGGTTTTTATAGGGCGTCAAAGGTACTAAAAACATTCAAAAATATTTTATGTTTAACGTTTGTGAAAGTAAAAAATGATTGTATATTTGCACCCGACTTTCAGAGAAGGTCTAAGTAAGTAAAGTTTTCAGAAGTTTTAACCTAATTTACAATGAAAAGAACATTTCAGCCATCAAAAAGAAAGAGAAGAAACAAACACGGTTTTAGAGAGCGTATGGCGTCTGTAAACGGTAGAAAAGTATTGGCTGCACGCAGAGCGAAAGGCCGAAAGAAACTTTCTGTATCTTCTGAAACTCGTCACAAGAAATAATGTTGATAAGTTATAAATAAAAAGGTGTTGTTTTAAAAGCAACACCTTTTTTTTATACCCTGTCGTATCGTAATTTTATCGCACTAAAAAAGTAACTGTACAAATGCCAAAAAACTCTAATCTAAAATCTGTTTTAATTATTGGTTCCGGTCCTATTATCATTGGACAGGCTTGTGAATTTGATTATTCCGGATCGCAATCACTGCGATCACTTCGTGAAGATGGAATAGAAACTATTCTTATCAATTCTAATCCGGCGACGATTATGACAGATCCTTCTATGGCGGACCACGTCTATTTGTTGCCACTTACCACAAAATCGATTATAAAAATATTGAAAGAGCATCCGGAAATTGATGCGGTTCTTCCCACAATGGGAGGCCAGACTGCATTAAACCTTTGTATTGAAGCTGATGAAAAGGGTATTTGGGAAGACTTTGATGTAGAAATTATTGGGGTTGATATTGCAGCGATAAATATTACTGAAGACCGTGACCAATTTAAAAGCCTGATGATAGAAATTGGTGTTCCGGTTGCACCTGCTAAAATCGCTAACTCATATTTAACCGGAAAAGAGATAGCACAGGAATTTGGCTTTCCTTTAGTGATCAGACCCTCTTTTACACTAGGAGGAACAGGGGCTTCTTTTGTTCATACCGAAGAAGAATTTGATGAATTATTGACCCGGGGGCTCGAAGCTTCTCCCATACATGAAGTTTTAATAGATAAAGCATTGCTTGGATGGAAGGAATACGAATTAGAACTTCTTCGGGATAGCAATGATAATGTTGTGATCATCTGTACCATTGAAAACATGGATCCAATGGGAATCCACACAGGGGACTCTATAACAGTTGCGCCTGCAATGACATTAAGTGATACCTGTTACCAGCGAATGCGCGACCTCGCCATTAAAATGATGCGAAGTATAGGAGATTTTGCCGGAGGATGTAATGTACAATTTGCTGTAAGCCCGGATGAGAAAGAAGAGATCATTGCGATTGAAATTAACCCACGTGTGTCACGTTCTTCTGCACTCGCCTCAAAAGCAACAGGGTATCCTATTGCAAAAATAGCTACCAAACTGGCAATAGGCTATCATTTGGATGAATTGGATAACCAAATCACAAAATCAACTTCAGCGCTGTTTGAACCTACGCTGGATTATGTGATCGTAAAGATCCCACGATGGAATTTTGACAAATTTGAAGGCTCAGAGCGAACTTTAGGACTACAAATGAAGTCTGTAGGGGAAGTAATGGGAATCGGGAGGTCGTTTCAGGAGGCATTACATAAGGCTACACAGTCATTGGAAATTAAGCGTAACGGACTGGGAGCCGATGGGAAAAGCTATACAGACTACGAACAGATCCTGGGCAAATTGAAAGATGCGAGCTGGGACCGCGTATTTGTTATTTACGATGCAATCCAGATGGGAATTCCATTAAGCAGGATCCATGAGATCACTAAGATAGATATGTGGTTTCTTAGGCAGTATGAAGAGTTATACATGCTCGAACGGGAAATCTCTCAATATACACTTGAAACAATTCCCCGAGAGTTATTGTTAGAAGCAAAACAAAAGGGATATGGAGACCGTCAGATCGCACACATGCTTAAGTGTCTTGAAAGTCAGGTCTATAAGAAACGGGAAGAGATGCATATTCAGCGTGTCTATAAGTTGGTGGATACTTGTGCTGCGGAATTTAAAGCAGAAACACCGTACTATTATTCGACTTTCGAAAATGAAATGGAAGCAACAAACGGTGCACCTTATTCAGAAAATGACAGCGTAGTTACCGACAGAAAAAAGATCATTGTTCTAGGTTCGGGCCCCAACAGGATAGGGCAGGGGATCGAATTTGATTATTGTTGTGTCCATGGTGTACTGGCGGCTAATGAAGTTGGCTATGAAACCATTATGATCAACTGTAATCCGGAAACTGTTTCAACAGATTTTGACGTTGCCGATAAGTTATACTTTGAACCCGTATTCTGGGAGCATATTTACGATATCATCCGTCATGAAAAGCCCGAAGGTGTTATTGTTCAGTTAGGGGGGCAAACAGCTCTAAAACTTGCTGAAAAGCTGGATCGCTACGGAATCAAGGTGCTGGGTACAAGTTATCAGTCATTAGATTTAGCGGAGGATCGCGGAAGTTTTTCTGCATTACTGAAAGAAAACAACATTCCTTACCCCAAATTTGGTGTTGCGGAAACTACCGAAGAAGCGCTGGCACTGGCGGACCAGTTAGACTTCCCATTATTGATAAGGCCTTCCTATGTTCTTGGAGGGCAGGGAATGAAAATAGTCATCAATAAGAAAGAATTGGAGGAGCATGTAGTGGACCTGCTGCGCAAAATTCCTAATAATAAATTACTATTAGATCATTATCTGGATGGAGCCATTGAAGCTGAGGCTGATGCCATTTGTGATGGCGAAAATGTCTACATCATAGGTATAATGGAGCATATTGAACCTTGCGGGATACATTCCGGAGATTCTAATGCCACTTTGCCTCCTTTTAATCTGGGAGAATTTATAATGCAGCAAATTAAGGACCATACCGTAAAGATCGCAAGGGCATTAAAGACCGTAGGACTTATCAATATTCAGTTTGCCATAAAAGACGATATGGTATATATTATAGAGGCTAACCCGAGAGCTTCTCGTACCGTTCCGTTTATTTCCAAGGCATATAAAGAACCTTATGTTAATTATGCAACCAAAGTGATGTTGGGACATAATAAAGTAACCGATTTTAATTTTGACCCGCGTCTGGAAGGATATGCTATTAAGCAGCCCGTATTTAGTTTTAATAAGTTCCCTAATGTGAATAAACAGTTAGGGCCGGAAATGAAAAGTACAGGGGAAAGTATTCTGTTCATTGATAGCCTTAAAGATGACGAGTTCTACGATTTATATTCGCGAAGAAAAATGTATTTAAGTAAATAATATTTCTATATTTACGATTAAACACATTTTTTACTGAATGAATCGATTACTCCTTGTATTTTTCATAGGCCTTATTACTTTTTCTACTATTGCTCAAAGAAAGTCTGATCCAACTCCGGAAAATATTGAGCATGCCAAAAGCTTAAAGAATACCTTTGAGGAAGAAGATATAGTAGCACTCTCAAAAAAAGTTACTATTTCATTTAACCGGAACAAGAGAGCAGGATTTGTAGAAGCTGTTAAACAGCAAAATATAGCGCTTCTCAATATCAGTTCGAACTCAAGATTGCAGTACCCGGTATATTATGATTCTGAATCTGAAGTAGATGAGTTTCGCTTAAAAGACCAACGGGGGCGTGAACTAACTGGAAGCTCTTCAAGAGTTTATGATGAACATTTAAAGAGCCAGGACCTTTTCCATACAGACTATCGTGTAAAATTTGCAAACCTTATGTTTCCCTTACAGGGCTATAAGATCAAAGTTATTACCAAAAAGAAATACAAGGATGTAAAGTATTTCACTAACGAGTACTTTACAGACCAATTCAGGATATTAGAAGGTAAGCTCATTATAAATGTTCCAAATTGGTTGGACCTAGAGATAAAGGAGTTTAATTTTAAAGGCTACGATATTGAAAAGTCTGTAACAGAAGGAAAAGACAAAAAAACGATCACCTATCAGTTTAATGATATTGCTGCACAGTCTAATGAGGCCAATACACCAGGCCCTTCGTATACGTACCCTCATGTACTCTTTATAGCAAAATCTTATCATGACGGGAACACAACAAAAACACTTTTTAGTAAAGTAGACGACTTGTATGGATGGTACAATAGCCTGGTTGAAAGTGTCGAAATAGATCCTTCGGTCTATGCACCCAAAGTAAAACAGCTTATTGAAGGCACGGCTACAAACGAAGAAAAAGTAAAGAATATCTTTTATTGGGTACAGGATAATATCCGGTACATTGCTTTTGAGGATGGAATAGCGGGGTTTAAACCAGATAGTCCGCAAAATGTATTTACCAAACGCTATGGAGATTGTAAAGGAATGGCGATCCTGACCAAGGCCATGCTGGAAGAAGCAGGTTTTGATGCACGCTTGGTATGGATAGGAACGGACCGTTTGGCGTATGATTATTCAATCCCTTCTTTATCTGTAGATAATCATATGATATGTTCGGTAATGTTGGATGGAGAATCTATCTTTTTAGATGGAACCGAAAAATATAACCGATTTGGCGATTATGCCACACGAATTCAGGACAAACAGGCTTTACTACAAGATAAAGACGGATTTAAGATATTGACTGTTCCGACAGCAAAAGGAGACGCTAATATCGATAAAACGAGTTACGAACTTAAAATTGAGAATGAAACAATGGTTGGGACAGTTAACAGGCACTATGGTGGTGAGTCCCGGGTTGCGTTTCAAAATGCTTTTACCAGTTTTGGAAAGGATAACCAAATTGAAGTGCTTTCAAATTATTTAGCTTCAGGGAATTCAAACTATAATGTAACAGAGATCGTTCCGTTCGATGAAGAAAACAGAGATCAGGATCTAACAGTCTCGTATGATGTAGCTATTGAAAATGCAGTTTCAAGCTTCGATGGCGACCTGTACATAGATATTGATCCTGTGAAGACAGCTTCCGGTTGGATATTTGAAGAACGAAAGTCTGATTATATGTTTCAGATCAAAGAACGGGTCATAACTGAAGTGAAATTGCAAATTCCTGAAGGGTATAGTGTAGAAATGCCTAAGGATATTTCTGTAAACAACGATCTAATCGATATTAATGTAAGTTACCTGCAAAACGGCACTACAATTACTTATAAAAAAGATATCAATTTTAAGAAAAGGTTGATAAAAAAGGAAGATTTTAATGTATGGAACGTAGGTTTTGAGGCATTAAAAGAAAATCTTAATCAGCAAATTACGCTTACAAAAGATTGATATAGAAAACCATCAACTATTATGATAAAATATTACTTCGCTCTGCTAGGTATTTTATGTGCTACAACAGTTATTACGGCCCAATCTAAGAAAGAAATTGAACTTCGAGAACAGTTTTGGGAATCGCAGGACTCAAAGAAGACTGTCGTTGATGTTCCTGAAAAATGGAAAGATGAAAGTGCGGTCATTCTTTATAGAGAGGAGAATTTTGAGTACACCAATAACGGTAAAAAAATGTATAATCCTTCCTATTTCCATCAACGTGTCAAGTTACAGGATAAGGCTTCCGTTGAGAATTTTTCTGAATTTTCTTTTGAAAAGAACAGGCAGGTAGGAGCCGGGTTCATTAATTTTTACCAGGAAGAAACAATTATTGGCATTAAGATCATTAAACCCAATGGAGAAGAGGTTATACTGGATATAGATGCGGAAACAGTTACTCAAGATGAAGAAAATAAAGTAGCGATCCCTAATCTTGAAGTGGGAGATATCATAGATATTTTTATCTATGAAGATGATTACCTGCGTAGTTTTTCAGGAACACATATCTATGAACCTGAAGAAAAAGTATTGAGCACCAATTATCCTATATTATACAGGAAGCTGGATGTTACGGTAGAGAATGACTATTTCTTAAATATGGAGTCCTATAATGGTGCTCCGCAGATCAAAGAAATTGAAACCGGTAAAAAGTCAACGCGGCGCTTCAGCCTGGAAGCTTCAGATATTGAAAAAAGTGACTTTCCAAGATGGTTTTATCCTTTAACCGAATTACCGGCACTTAAATTTCAAGTGACATTTGCTTTAAAAGCCAGAAATGAAGCTGCTGCCAGTGTATTCCTTTCAGAAAAAGATGCCGAAAGAAAGACCGGGGTTACCAAAGAAGAGATTATTGAGTATTATGGAGACCGCTTTGATATTGATAGTAAGAGCACTGTAAAAGATGTGGTGCGTTATTTGGAAGAAAAAGGAATTACAGATAAGCGAGAGCAAATGGTTCAGGGGCTTTATTATATTCGCCATATGAGCTTTAACCGCTTTATTGAGCTGTATATAGCACGTGATAATCAAATACGTTTTTACGCGGTACCTTGCGATAAGGATTATGTTATATTAAGTGAAAACAGATTTGTAAACTATATGGCCGGTTTGGCAAAGCAGTTAGGAATAGATTATGATGTGATCGTTGCGACAGCAGATTATAATGGGCCTATTGAAGATCTTTTGCTACGTTCCAATGTGTCCTATGGCCTGCGCTTTAATTTCGCCGACCCATTGTACTTTTTTAATCTTTCACCTCATGTACAGGCAGACTTTTTCCCGGAAAACTTAGAGGGGACAAAAGTCTATAAAATGGGTGTTGAAAAGAACAGGAAGCTGGACGAAGTCACTTTTGATGTATTGCCTGTGACTACCGCTGAAGAAAACAAATCAGTCGAGAAGATCAATATCGAATTTAAGGACGATTTCAAAACACTTAATTTGCGTAGAAACTTGAAGTTTACAGGGCATTTCAAGACCAAAGAGCTTACAAGGAGGCTTTTTTTCGGAGATTTTCTTGATGAAGAATTTGAGCATTACAAGACAAAACATTTTTATGACTGCCGTAAACGACAGGGAAAAAGTGATGCAGGTGCACAGCAAAAAATGGAGGCTTTAATGACCAGTTACAAAGAAGAAAAAGAAAAAGACCTTGAGGAGGTTGTAAGCTCTAATTTTGAAGTTAAGATCAAGGATTATACGTATACAGTTGAAAACTCCGCACGCTACTCGAACGAAGCATTATCTATAAATGATAGTTTTACTATAAATGATGAATTTGTAAAAAAGGCAGGCCCTAATTTTTTAATAGAAGTTGGAAAGTTTATCGGTGGGCAGATACAAATAGAAGATAATGAGGTAGATAGGAATCTGGGGGTTTATTTGAATTATGCAAAAACCTTCGAGTACGAAGTTGAAATTGCAATTCCCGAAGGCTACGAGGTGGTTGGTTTGGAAAAACTTCAAAAAAATGTGTCTAATGATACAGGTTCGTTTATAAGTAATGCAAAAGTAGAAGACGCAGTTCTGAAATATTCTACTAAGAAAATATATGCAAAGAGAACTTATACTGCTTCAGAATGGTCGCAAATGCTTCCCTGGCTAAAGGCTGCTTATGATTTTAGCCAGGAAAAAGTAATGTTCAAAAAGACTTAAAATATCTTTAGTATAGTAAATAAGTAGGGTAAAAGAGGTTTTCAGTTGTTTTATATAAAAGCTCCTATTGAATTAGGGATGTATAACCATTTAAAAAACAACGTTATGAAAAAAATTACTCTTTTTATTTTTGCCTTTGTAGTGTCAGTAGCTTCTGCACAACAAACCTTTGACCTCGATTGGATGGTAGGGGTTAATGGAGCTGCTGCAAGCTTCACCATTGAAGTTGGAGATACCATGCGTTGGACATGGGGTGATGCTTTACCACATAGTGTCACAAATCAGGGTGGAAGCCAGGAAACATTTGACAGTGGTATTATTACCGGTTTGGGAACAGAATTTTCTTATACCTTCACTATGGAAGGTACTAACCCATACCAGTGTGACGTCCATGCCGGAACTATGTTTGGAACCATTACGGTAATACCTGCACTTTCCATAGACGATAAATTTGCAAGAAATGTCAAGATATTTCCAAATCCGGTGGAAGATCAACTTACCATTGCATCATTGTATCGACTCGATACGTTCAAGATCTATGATATTTCGGGAAGAAAAGTAGGAGAAGGAACCGGAACGGGAACCTATACCCAATTACAAATGTCTTACCTTAAGACAGGAATGTATTTTGTAAAAGTTACTTCCGGAGACCTGCAGACAACACTTCAGTTAATTAAGAAATAAAGTTTCAATAGCCTTGTGTTTATTAAAATGCAAGGCTTTAATAAAAAAAACGACTGTTATTTTAAATAAACCAAAGATGAAAGCTTCAAGCATATTCCCTCTTATCATTATCGCCTTTTTATGTGGATGTACAACAAATACCATAGATGATCTTGAGCCTGTTGGACAAAATGTTCCGGATTTGGTGACATACGAGGATGTAAGGGCGACATTCGATAATATTTGCAGTGTTTGCCATAATGACCCGCCTCAAAATGGAGCTCCTATGCCCTTATTAACATATGAAAATGTAAAAGAAGCTGTTTTAAACAGAGGTCTTTTGGAACGTATAAGTCGTAGTGAAAACGATCCCGGCCTTATGCCCTTTGGAGGGCCACGCTTACCTCAGGAAACTATTGATTTGATAAAACAATGGAATACTGACGGACTTCTGGAGAATTAATACCTTATGCTATGAAAAGACAAATTATTTTATATCTCATATTTTTTTGTTTTACGACAGCTATTGCTCAAAAGTACAGTACTAAAACGGGAGAAATAAATTTTGAAGCTTCGGTACCCTCTTTTGAAGAAGTAAAGGCCAAAAATACCAATGTAAGTGCCATTTTAAATGCTGAAACAGGAGATTTTGCGGCATTGGCGCTTATAAAAGGATTTCGATTTAAAGTTGCTTTGATGGAAGAACATTTCAATGAAAACTATGCTGAGTCCTCAAAATTTCCTAAAGCTACTTTTAAGGGAAAGATCAAAGATTTTGATACTTCTTCATTGACCGAAAACAAAAAGGAATTTACCATTTCGGGAGCAGTGACAATGCACGGAGAAACAAAAAATATTGAGGTTCCTTTGGTGTTGCAAATGCAAAATGGAGTTTTGCTGGCTAGTACAAATTTTGTATTGAACCCAGGGGATTTTAATATCAAGATCCCTAAGATAGTAAGTAATAAAATCTCTAAAGATGTAATGGTTTCGGCTAGTTTTTCACTAACCAATTAATTTCTTATTGATCATGAAAAAAAGAAGACTGTTTTTTTTAGTTGTGATCTTACTACTTGTAGGTGCATATTTTACATACAATTATTTGTACCAGGATCATCGTGATATTAAAACGGAAGATTCAGTTATAGAAATTACTGCTGAAGATCTGTTACAACAATTCAAAGACGGAACTGCCACATCAATTTTAAATAATACAATTACTGTAACCGGAACTATTTCTCAAATAGAAGAAATGGCAGTCACATTAAATAATAGTGTACATTGTAGCTTTGATGACGGCCTTACCGGGTTAATGGATAATAAAGAAATTAAAATTAAAGGTCGTTGTATTGGCTACGATGACTTATTTGAAGTTGTAAAACTGGACCAATGTAGTATTACTAAATAACTAAACTTATGAAGAATTTTATCTTTTTTCTATTGTTATTACCTGTATTATCATTTGCTCAAGATGATCTGTTAGATGATCTTGAAAAAGACGTTACCGTTGATGAAACTGTTAGAGCTGCATTCAAAGGGCTAAAAGTTGTAAATTTTGAATCAACCAAACTCGCCAGTAAAAAAGACCTTTATTTAGTGGTGTCACATAGGTTTGGAACGGTAAAAAATGGTATTGACGATTTTTTCGGACTTGATAATGCGGTTACTCAAATAAAATTTATCTATGGTGTAAACGAATGGCTAAATGTTGGGGTTGCCAGAAGTTCGTTTCAAAAAAAATATGGACTTCATGCCAAATACAGGATTTTCAACCAGGAAAATGAAGGTTTTCCGGTTACCATTGTGGGGTACAACTTGCTTACCATAAATACGGCATTGGAAGAAGAACTTTTTAATAATTTTGAGTTTAGTGACCGCCTGGTGTATACAACTCAGGTTCTTATTTCCAGAAAGGTTTCCGAAGATTTTTCAATATTGGTAGCACCAACGCATATACATGAAAATGTAGCTACACGCAGTACTGTGGTTATCGACGATGAAAACGTAAATACTTTTGATGAAGAAAATGACCAGTTTGCTGTAGGTATAGGTGGAAGATATAAACTTACGACCCGTTGGAGCATAAATGTTGATTATGGAATTCATTTAAACAGAAATGATAATTCGGTTTATAAAAATCCGCTTTCTATCGGTTTTGACCTGGAAACCGGCGGACATGTCTTCCAGATGCATTTTACGAATGCACAGGCCATGTTCGAAGAAGGGTACTTAGTTAGAGCAGAAGGAGACTGGGGAGATGGAGACTTCTTTTTCGGATTTAATTTAAGTAGGGTATTTTGACATAAGATATAGAGCTATTTGTATTAATAATTAAACCTAAAAACTATGAAAAAACTATTACTTTCTTTAGTCTGCTTTGTTTTTTTTGTAGGCATAGCAGTAAGTCAGATCACAAATCCGCATTTAAATGATTTTAATGACGGAACCACTCAAGGCTGGTCAAATGGGCCAACTTCTCCTAACCCTCCTACCAATGTAAATAATTTCTTAGAAGAGGTAAGTGCAGGCGGTACTGGAGCAGGGAGTAAATTAGCAGTTTTCAATGTTGGAACAGATATAACAGGGGATTATACAGCTGCCGGGATCTTATCTATTGAATTTGAGGCAAAAACACCTACCACAGACGACCTGTTTTTACGTGTTGGAATAAAGGGGGGGAGTGACGATACGGAGATCGTTACTACCAACTTTGTTACCGTACCCGGTTCCAGTGATTGGAATTCTTATATGCTTTCTCTTGTTGCAGGAGATTTTTTGATTGACTTTGGTCCAAATACAGAGGAAGAAGTACTTGCCGATGTTAAAGAGATCCGGATCCTTCATAACCCGGACCCTGAATTTCCTGCTGCAGCAATTGCCGCTACCTTACATTTGGATAATATCAATATTTCCGATACTGTTCTTGGAGTCAATGAAAATGCATTGTCTTCTTTGAAGTTATTCCCAAACCCTGCAAAAGATTATGCTTTGGTCACAGCCAAAGATAAAATCGACAATTACAAACTATATAGTGTATTGGGGGCCCTTATTGAAAGGGCTGAAGTAAATGCACCCTCTTTTGAAATAGACCTGCGTAACAGGCCTACCGGAATTTACCTGGTAGAACTCAATGCCGGAAACACAAAACATATCCAAAAGCTTATTAAAAAATAGTTATAAAAAGCCCGCTTGATAGCGGGCTTTTTTAGTTCCTGTTAAAATGAGGTGAGGGCTCTTCTTCGACACCTGTTATAAAATAATTGGTGTCACCCCAAAAGAAAAAAGTGTTAAAGCGCTCCGTATAAGATAGTTTTACATACCTGCCTTGATATTCCTTTAATTTTTCAATTACGTCTTCTTCCTTATCCAAAACCGAAAACTTGAAGATCTGCGCCCCGCTTATTCCCTGGCTTATTTCTCCTTCCCAGGTTTTTACAATAACGCCTTTATGACTGAACTTTATGAGCTCTCCGGAACGGGTACCTTCACTATACGGCACAAAGTATACAAAAGCGAAATAGAGCAGGTACAGCCCTAAAAGGCTACCTAAGATGATAAATAATACCTTTTTCATTCTTTCTGAAAATTATTAGTCATAAATTTAACCTTCCTCTTCTTCGGCCCGCTTCAATAACTTTTCGTCAATAGTTTTGCTGGCTTTTGCACCTAGTTTTTTGAGGCGTTCCACTCTTCTTATCAGGTTGCCTTTTCCGGTAAGCTTCTTCATTGCGCTCTCATAACTTCCCTGAACAGTTCCTATTTGCTTGCCAACCTTTATTAGCTCATCGGTAAGATTGGTAAAAGAATCATATAAAGCACCTGCTTGAGTAGCTATTTCCAGGGCATTTTGTTGCTGCTTTTCATTGTTCCACATGCTGTCAACGGTACGTAAAGTTGCCAGTAGCGTAGTAGGAGTGACAATGACAATATTTTTTTCAAATGCCCAGTTATACAAATTGCTGTCCTGATTTACCGCTATGGCAAAAGCAGGTTCAATAGGAACAAAAAGTAATACAAAGTCCGGGCTTTCAATTTTGTAGATATCCTGATAGTTTTTATTGCTAAGCTGTTCAATATGCTTTTTTAAAGAAGAAATATGTTCCTTTAAAAATTGTTCCCGGTCGTTTTTATCATCTTCATTTATAAAACGTTCGTAGGCTACCAATGATACTTTTGAGTCAATGATCATTTTTTTATTGTCCGGAAGGTGCAATACTACATCCGGTAGGACTCGTTTTCCGTCATCAGTTGTAAAGCTGCTTTGCACAAAATACTCTCTGTCCTTTTCCAGGCCGCTCTTTTCCAGTACACGTTCCAGCACCAGTTCTCCCCAATTACCCTGTGTTTTACTATCTCCTTTTAAAGCTTTGGTAAGGTTTATAGCCTCCTTACTCATTTGCTCATTGAGCTCTTTTAAACCAATGATCTGTTGTCTGAGCATGGCATGGCGGTCTATACTTTCTTTATGGGTATCTTCCACTTTCTTCTCAAACTTATCGATCTTCTCCTGGAGAGGTTTTAAGATACCATCCAGATTTTCTTTATTCTGTTTTGTGAATTTTTCAGATTTGGTTTCCAGTATCTTATTGGCAAGATTTTCAAATTCTTTGGTAAACTTTTCCTGTAGTTTTTCTACTTCTTCCTTTTGTTCACGATTTTTTTGTTCCAAATTCTCAAAGTCGGCATTTCGCTTGACAAGCTCCAGGTTTAAAAAATCTTTTTCTTTTCTGATTTCGTCCCGTTCTTTCTGTATGTTATCAAATTGCTCATTTAGTTTTTCTTCCAATTCATTTTGTTGTTCCACTTTTGTTTCCAGCTTACTTGTTTCGCCTTTGAATTTTAACCGCGCAAACAAATTACCTATAAAAGCACCAATTAGCAGGCAAATAGCAGCCAGAAGTAAAAAAAGAAAGGTTTCACTCATGAGAATATTTGTTTCCTGTAAATATACTTATTTCATCTGTTTATGCATACTGTTTTTTATAGGTCAGATGTAATTCATTGATTAAATTTTCCAGCTTGCACCAAAATTTTAATTTCACTCATTTCTTGATACTGAACCTCCCTGTTTCTGTATTGAATGTGATTGTTTCTTTTGGGAAAAGCGTATCAAACCGGCCTGCTTCTATCAAGTTACAAGGTTGGTCGAAATAGCATCCTTCCGGGGCCATTACCAGCATTTTGTCGCTTAATTGTATCGCCAGGTCAATTTCGTGAGTAGAAAACAAAATTGATTTCCTGGTTTCAACAGCAAGCTTTTTCAATAATTTCAATACATAAGCACGATGGTACAGGTCAAGGTGTGTTGTGGGTTCATCCAGAATAATAAGGGGAGTGTCTTGTGCCAGTGCTCTTGCAATATATACACGTTGTAACTGTCCGTCACTTAATTCAAAACACTTCCTTTGGGTAAGGATTTCGGTTTCGGTAGCTTTCAATGCACCATTTATGGCTTTTTTATCTACAGGAGAAAGGCTGCCCATCCAATTGGTATAAGGTTGCCTTCCCAGAGAGACTAATTCCAGGACGGTTAAGTTCTTCGAAGCCGGTGCTTCTGTTAGAACAACACTTAGCTGGTTCGCCAATTGCAGGGTAGAATAGGAGGTAAGAGGTTTCTTTTTCAGGAAAATTTCCCCGTTGATTTTCGATTGCATACTGGCGAGCGTACGTAACAAAGTAGATTTTCCAATACCATTTGCACCTACCAAACCCACGAGCTCACCTTTGTTTAATGAAAAATTGATCTTTTCTGAAACAGTTGTTACTTCCCTTTTACTGGAATAGCCTATCGCCAGATCTTTGGCTTCTAAAATAATATGTTTTCCTTCCGAAGCCATTAAAATAACAATTTACGTTTTCGAACTAATAACCAAATTACCACCGGTGCTCCTATAAGCGATGTAATGGCATTTATTGGCAATGTATACTCAACGAATGGAAGTTGTGCCAAAGTATCACAAATGAGCATTAAAATACTTCCACAAAGCAACACGGCGGGTAACAATACCAAATGATTTGAAGTTGTGAAGACTTGCCGAGTAAGATGAGGTACAGCTAATCCTACAAAAGCAATAGGGCCTGCAAACGCAGTGATGCTTCCCGCTAAAATACTGGTAGCAATTATTATTAGAAAGGTGGTTCTTTTAATACGAAGGCCCATACTTTTTGCATAATTCTCTCCTAATAACAATGCGTTTAGCGATTTGCTGCTTAGAAAGCTTAATAGTAATCCGGCAAAACAACAAATACTTAAAATCAGGATACTTTTCCATGATTGATTACCGAGGCTGCCAAAGCTCCAAAAGATATACTGTTGTAACTGTTCTGCATTACTAAAATAGGATAGTACAGCCACCACAGCAGCAGTAACACTTCCAAACATTAATCCAATTATAAGGATCGCCATGGTATCTTTAATTTTAAAGGTTACAGCCAAAACTGCCAGTAGCACCAGGAAAGTTCCTATTGCCGAAGCGATGACCAGGCTCCATTGACTTACCAGAACCCCTCCAAAAAAACCGCCTAAAGCACTTGCACCTAAAATGAGCACCGCGACACCCAAACTGGCACCGCTGCTTAGTCCCAGGACAAAAGGCCCTGCCAGTGGATTGCGAAACATTGTTTGCATTAACAAGCCCGAAACAGCCAATCCGCTACCGGTGAGGATAGCAGTGATCGCCTTGGGTAACCGGTAATCTATAAGAATGTATTGCCAGGATTCTTTGGAGGTTGCACCTCCAAACAGGCCGGAGATTACTTCATCTATGGGAATGGAAACAGAACCCAGGCTTACGTTAATCAGGAATGTTGCTGCTAACAGAATAAACAGCACAATAAAATAGCTGCGATATATAAAGGCTCTTTCCACTATTCAAGTTTAGTGAAAAAAAACAATTCATGGTCTGGAAGCAGGTCGGGATGTAATATCTTAATAATATCCTTTAAGACCAGGTCCGGTCGGTTAGGGGCCAACTCGTAATAGACCACGCCTCCTGTAGCTCCTTTTTTCGTGGTGAAGCTGTAAACATTCCCTGTTTTAAAAGCGTCAAACTCCTTGTACACACTGTGTGTGTCTTCCAATTGTTGGAAGCTTGTAAAACGCCCGGGGCCCACCCAAAAATCTGCAGCTTTTCCTTTTTCCAATACGGCTTCCAGGTTCAAAGACAAGCTACCGGTGCCTTCAGATTCTTTCCATAGATAATTCCCTCCGGCATCAGCAATAAAACGGGCTGCCCAACTACCTCCCTGAGGTAGATACCAGACATCCCGGTACATCGCTCCACTTAAAACAGTTGGCTTTTTAGAAACGTTCGTAGCTATTTTTGTAGCTAAAAGGTACTCTGTTTCTATATTCTTAAAAATACTGTCGGCTTCTTTTTCTTTATCGAAAAGAGCTCCAAAGAATTTGATCCATTCCGCTTTTCCTAAAGGGGAAACTTCGGTCCAATCCGAATTATACATCACCGGAATTCCGGTCTTTTGTATGGTCGATACTGTTTTGTTGCTGCCTTCAACTGCAAAAGTGACCACCACATCCGGAGCCAGGTCAATAAGTACCTCGGTATTGATATCTTCATTTTTACCAAGTTCTTTTACCTTGTCTTCATCGATCAGTTTTCGGGTGGCTTCAGAAGAAATATAGTCCAGATTTGGAAAGCCCGTCAAGGCATTCGAAACACCTAACATTTCTAAAGAAGGAATATGTGTTGTTGAAGTTACCACGATATTGGAAACAGGAACCTCTACGACTGCATCAAATTTTTCTGAGGTATTTAAACTGTTGCCTTTTTCAACCAAAGCATACGTAAAAGTATCTTTGGCACCCGGCCATGGATCTTTTAAAGTAATGGTCTTATAACCTTCAAAGTGATTGATCTCAAACCCCTTAGCATAGTTAACAGTTGTTCTTTGATCACTCTCCTGAATAATAGAAGGAGAGTTTTGAATTTCTTTACAAGAAATGAATACAATCAGAAAACTTATGAGTACTAAGAATTTTTGCATCCTCAAAAATAATAGAATTTGTTTGCTTAGCTATCAATTTAAAACCTTATTTTCGCTTTGAATTTTGGTGGAAAGATCACAAAGATCTTTTCTTAAAAGGGAATTCGGTTAAAAACCGAAGCTGTACCCGCAACTGTAAGCCGTTCGCCTTAGGCGGATTGTACAAAACTTCAAAAACCACTGCGTAAGCGGGAAGGTTGTACACAGGCAAGCCAGGAGACCTGCCATTTTCACTATTGTCAAACTTTCGGGATAAAGGTTTGGGAAGATACATTGAGTGCCTTAGCGCATTTATACTCTTCTTACTTTTTCCGTTTTAAAATTTTTTAAAATGAAAAAACAAGTACTAGCATTATTATGTTTCTGTGTAGCAGGATTTACTGTTGCTCAAGAAAATGAAAACATCGAGCAGTTAGACTCGGTGACAGTTATTACAAAAGTTCCATTAGCGAAAAAGAACAGTGGAAAAGTAATTGCTAAGATCACTGCAGAAACCCTTGAGAACAGTAAAGGGAAGTCTGTAGCACAATTGGTGAATGAAGTTTCCGGAATAGAGATCAACGGAAGCCGAAGTAATGACGGACAAAACCTTGGATATTATGTTCGGGGAGGTAGAAACCGTCAGGTAGTGATCATGGTAGATGGAGTCCAGCTAAATGACCCTTCACAGATCGCTAATGACTATGATTTGCGGTTGATTCCAACATCATCCATTGAAAGTATAGAGATCATCAAAGGAGCCTCCAGCGTTATGTATGGGAGTGGCGCATCCACAGCGGTGATCAGTATTACTACAAAGAAAGCTTCAGAGAAGCCTATTGCGGCAACTTTTACATCTACTCTGGGAACTAACAGCCCGGCCGAAGAGGATAACTTTGCCCGTGCTATTGAAGAATTCACCAATTTTGTTTCTGTCAACGGAACATTGAATAAATTCTTCTATAATGCAAGTTTTAGCAATCGGTTTGTTGATGGACTGTCTGCTATTGCTGCGCCGGAAGGCGAAGAGCGCTTTGATGAAGATGTATTCAACCGATGGAACGGACGTATCAATTTAGGATACAAAATTTCAAAAAGAATCAAAATAAGTCAGTTTTTTAGCTTTGATAGATTTGAAGCAGATTACGATGATTTTGGATACATTGATGCTGCGAACAGATCCATTTCAAAACAGCTAAAAAGAGGCGGACATTTTGAATGGAAATACAATAAGGGTACATTTGTATTTAACGATAGCCAGACCTGGAT